>JAATEU010000265.1 GCA_015655565.1 Clostridiales bacterium | reverse complement strand
TAGTTTAACAATTGATGATATCGATATGTATGCTATGATTTCAAGAAGGGCAAAGGTTGAAGATATTTATACCATCGTGGAGACGTCATTTACCCCCTATGGTTCAGAATCTGATAATTATACGGTATTAGGTATCATAGTTGATATGGATAGCCTTACAAATGAAATTACGGGTGAAGAGGTTTATAATCTTATGATTTCCTGTAATGATGTGATTTTTCAAGTGGCTATTAATAAAAAAGATTTACTTGGAGAACCGATTATTGGAAGACGCTTTAAAGGTAATATCTGGTTACAGGGAAATATAGATTTTAATTCCGAAAAATGTTTGAATTAAGGTTGACTAAATTCAAATAAAATAGTAGAATAGATTTGCTGCCGTTTGGTAGTAAATGCATCTATAGCTCAGTAGGATAGAGCGACCGCCTCCTAAGCGGTAGGCCGCTGGTTCGAATCCAGTTAGGTGCATTTTTTCCTTACAAATAATTAAATTTATGAGTTTTGATACGGGTTCATTTATAAAATAAGACACTTGCTTTGGGCAAATGTCTTATTTTATATTTTACTTTTATGAATAATAACGTCATATTTTATTAAAAATCTAAATCATTTTTACGATAACTCTTTTTATGCTTTTTCTTTTCTAAATAAGAATTTCTTTTCCGCCGGAAGGGTATTTCAACAAATATAATATATAAGCCCAGAGCAAGTACAATACACCCTATAATAATACCAATAATAATTGGTTTTAAATTATTTGAAGTTACGGATTGGCCTTCGGCCCCGCTTTTCCGGGCATCGGAAGCAGCTGATGATGACGGGATAAAACTCTTCAGAAGGGAAGCGGAAACGGTATTATTATATATGATATCTGCTGAACCAACATAGTTACCGTCATAGGTATATTTTATTGAACCGATGACATTTTCGCCCTCAGCAATTTCTGATACAGGCGTCAATACAACCTCCTTTTTGGCATCCTCATAAGAAGCTGAATTGGGCAGTACAATATTGCCTATAGGGCTAATCTGCAGTTGGGAAGCGGCCCGGCTGAACAATGGACTATATTTCGAAAACAAAGGAGTTGAATCAACTGTATCAGGGTCCTCCATTTCTGCAATATTATAGATAGAAAAATTATCAAAACCATAGTTTAATAAGCTGGCAGTATCTGCATATTCATGATCAATACTGTCACAGTACATAATAACACTGATAAGAGTTATCCCATTTCGTTCGGCAAAGGAAACCAATGTATATTTTGCCAGGGAAGTATAGCCGGTTTTACCGCCTATGGCTCCGTCAAAGTCAATATTACCTTTTATGAATTTATGATGATTAGCTAAATATCTTGTTTCGTCCTGAATATTAGTGGGAGGTATTGCATAAGTCCTTGTACCGGTTATCTGCCGGAAAGTATCGTTATTAATTGCCGCTCTGGCGATTAGAGCCATATCATATACGGAGGTATAATGATTCGGCTCCGGTAAACCGTGAGGATTAACAAAATTAGAATCCGTACAGCCCAATTCGGCCGCTTTTTTATTCATTAGTTCAGAAAAGGATTCTACACTGCCTGATATATGTTCAGCGATTGCGTAAGATACCTCATTTGCAGATTCCAGCATAATTCCATAGAGACATTGTTCCATAGTAAGCTTTTCGCCGACATCAATACCGATACGGCTGCTGTCTAAATCAACATCATAGATTGCTTCCTTGGAAAAAGTCACGGTTTCTCCCAAAGAGGAATTTTCCAGGGCAAGTAATGCAGTTAAAATTTTTGTAATACTTGCAGGGTAATGTTGTTCATGAATATTTTTTGAATATAGGATGGCACCGGTGGATGCTTCCATTACAATAGCTGCTTGGGAATTTACACTGGGTTCGTTTTCAGGCCAGAGGGATTTTGAGGATTTTGATTTATCAATGCTGCTGCCTTCATTGGCAATCGTTGTATTTGACATAATTTGAGCATAGGATACGGATGAATCTATAAATAATAAGCATAATATGCTTATTAGGGCAATTGACTTTTTCATAAATGACTCCTTTATTTAAAACCTTATAAGGTATTGTTTTTATTTTATTTGCTATCAGGTTAATGTTAGTATATGGAAAATTACTAATATTATAGGAACCAAAACCATGTTCTTATAAATCAGATTTGCGGCGGGAAAAACACGGACTTTTACCGGGGGATAAAAAGTATCTTTCAATAAGTTATATTATAGATTATTTCTCTTATTGTATCAAGAAAAAATAATATTTTAATGAAAAAATTTAAAATTATTATAATTTAAAAAAATTATCGGGTAAAGGAAAGATAAAACTAAGAGCCTGTACAATGTCAGATTCATTTTTTTGCACAGGCCTGTTTAAAATATATATGATTTGTGTGAATATGCTTTGTTTTTTCACGCCCTGATGAAACAACGGCATTCAAAAAAAGAATGTCTTATGCCGTGGGAGCTAATGTGGGATCTGCCTGGAAAATTAATTGGCAGGCTTGGTTGTTTGCCCGTAATAGGCATTTTTACCATGTTTACGTAAATAATGCTTATCTAAGAGTTCCGGCTGCATGGAAGGGATGGTTCCTCCTGAGAGAACAAGGTCATGCCACGCCATAAAAGCAACTTCTTCCAATACAACCGCATTGTGAACTGCATTATGCGGATCGGTACCCCAAGTAAACGGGCCGTGGCTATATACAACAACACCGGGGACATCCTCGGGCTGGATTTTACCTTTTTTAAAACGTTCAATTATTACGGTGCCGGTTTCTTTTTCATAATCAGAATGGATTTCTTCCGGTGTCATTTTACGGGTGCAGGGGATCTCACCGTAAAAATAGTCAGCATGGGTAGTACCCAAGGCAGGGATTCCTCTGCCGGCTTGGGCAAAAGTTGTTGCCCAGCGGGAATGGGTGTGTACGATACCGCCAATATCCGGAAATGCTTTATATAGTTCAATATGGGTTGCCGTATCGGAGGAGGGATTTAAGCTTCCTTCAATTCGGTTTCCCTTTAAATCCACTACAACCATATCTTCGGCAGTCATTGCATCATATTCTACACCGGAAGGCTTAATGACCAGATAGCCGGATTTTCTGTCAATACCGGACACGTTACCCCAGGTAAAGGTAATAAGGCCATATTCAGGCAATAACTGTTTTGCTTCATATACTTGCTTTTTTAAGTTTTCTAACATTGGTAATACTTC
This sequence comes from Clostridiales bacterium, assembly GCA_015655565.1. Classification (GTDB taxonomy): domain Bacteria; phylum Bacillota; class Clostridia; order Lachnospirales; family Lachnospiraceae; genus Anaerocolumna. The sequence continues at coordinate 2,664 of JAATEU010000265.1, read as the reverse complement.
CTTTCCTATATATTTATTTTAATTTCCAGGCAATATCCTGAAGGAATAATAACTGCTTCAAGCTTTCAACGGTAGTATCCTTACCAATATGAACATATTCCATATCCATGATTTCGGCCCAATCCTGCATTTGTTCAGCAGTTATGGAATAAGAGAATACGGTATGGTGTGCACCTCCTGCTAAAATCCAGCATTCCGCACCGGTCTTAAGATCCGGCATAGCTTTCCACATAACCCGGGCAACAGGAAGATTCGGCATTTCATAGATTGGTTTTACTGCTTCCACATCCTGTACGATTAAACGGAAACAGCCGCCCATATCGACCATGGATACTACAATGGCTTTACCCGGGTATCCTTCAAATACCAGGCGGGCAGGATCTGCTTTGCCGCCGATTCCAAGAGGATGGACTTCAATTCTTGGTTTATCGGCTGCCAGGATAGGGCAGACTTCAAGCATATGCGCACCTAAGGATAATTCATTGCCTTTTGTTAAATCATAGGTATAATCCTCCATGAATGCGGTACCGCCCTCTAAGCCTTCCGCCATTTGTTTCATAATATGTGTCATGGCAGAAACCTTCCAGTCGCCTTCTCCGCCATAGCCATAACCGGCTTCCATTAATCTCTGGCTTGCAAGTCCCGGTAATTGTTCCATACCGTATAAATCTTCAAAGGTGTTGGTATAAGCACCGCAGCCGGCTTCTTCAAGCATTTTCTTCATGGCGGTTTCTGCTTTTGCCTGATAACGGATAGCTTTCAGGTTATCTGTGGCAATTGTATACTTTTCTTTATATTCCTTCATTAAAGCATCAATTTGTTCTTCGGTAACGGCATTGATTTCTTTCACTAAATCACCGACAGCGGTTGTGTTAACCTGCCAGCCCAGTTTTATCTGGGCTTCCACTTTATCACCTTCTGTTACTGCTACCTGACGCATGTTGTCACCAAAACGCATTACTTTTAAGCTCCTGCTTATCAGGGAGCCTGCTGCAGATCTCATCCAGCTGCCAAGCTTTGACTGAACATCTTCATCTTCCCAGAAACCTGCGATTACCTTACGGGGCATACGCATTCTGGTTCCAATAAAACCATGTTCCCTGTCACCATGGGCCGATTGGTTTAAGTTCATGAAATCCATGTCGATTCCTTCGTTGGGTATGGTGCGGTTAAATTGTGTGTGAAGATGACAGTAAGGTTTTTCTAAAACAGTTAATCCGTTTATCCACATTTTAGAAGGTGAAAATGTATGCATCCAGGTAATAATACCGGCACAATTTTCATCATAATTTGCTTCTTTGATTAATTTGGTTATTTCATCCGGTGTAGTAACAATTGGTTTATATACTACGGAACAGGGAATAACACCGGATTCGTTTAAGCCCTTTGCTATTGTCTGTGAATGTTGTGCTGCCGTCTTTAATGTTTCCGGACCGTAAAGGTGTTGGGAACCTGTGATAAACCAAAACTCATAACGTTTCATTGCTGACATAAATTATCCTCCTCTTTTATATAGAGAGTATCCTCAGAAACTCCCATAAATTGTTTTTACTGATTCTTAAAGGCTGTCAGAAAACCTGACCTCTATTTTCTGTTTCTCCTATGTATGTTTTTACGCAGACTGTCCGGACGAAGCGAGGGAAAGGCAAATAAAAACAATACATAGGAGGAACAGAAAATGGCATCGGTCTAAATTCAGACTCTAAAATTTAATATAAGATACCTGTCCCGGATAAGGGGGTTATTTACTTTGCTGTTTTTTGATTTCTTTTAAATTCTTCATGACATCATTGCCGCCACGGCCAAAATAATCATGTAATTTGGAATATTCGGAATACAGTTTATCATAAACTTCAGCATTTTCAGGTATTGGAGTGTATACCGTATCCCGTAATTTACCCATTATACTGCCGGCTTTAAATACATCGTCATATCCACCGTTTGCAGAACCGGCTGCTACGGCACCAAAGATGGCACTGCCAAGTGCAGGTCCCTGGGTTGTTCCGCCGATTTTAATCGGAACCCGGATAACATCTGCATAAATTTGCATAGCCATAGGATTTTTCAGGGATATCCCACCGGAAGCGTAAAATTCATCTACCGGAACACCATTGGTGCGGAAGGCTTCGATAATTTTTCTTGTACCATATGCCGTAGCCTCTATTAAGGCACGATAAATTTCTTCCGGCTTTGTTTGAAGGGTCATGCCTAAAATCATGCCGGTCAGATCCACATCCACTAAAATGGAACGATTTCCGTTCCACCAATCCAATGCAACTAGTCCGTTCTGGCCAACCTTAAGCTGCTCGGCTTTTTTCGTCAGATACGAATGAATATTAAGTCCTTCTGCCCTGGCAGCTTCATAGTATTCGGCACTTACACAGTTTTCCACAAACCAGGCAAAGTGATCGCCAACACAGGACTGGCCTGCTTCATAGCCAAAGAAGCCGGGGCATACCCCGTCTTCTACAACACCGCACATGCCGGGAACGTTATGTTCTTCCGTGCCTAATAATATATGACAGGTGGAGGTGCCCATGATTGCCAGCATTTTACCGGGGCCGTCTATTTTAACGGCGGGAACGGTAAAGTGGGCATCTTCATTTGCAACTGCAACTCCCGTTCCCGGTTTTTATCACGCAAGTTTCCCTGCCTTTTTGTTTT
>JAATEU010000152.1 GCA_015655565.1 Clostridiales bacterium | reverse complement strand
AATTATTGTTGTATTAGATGCCTTCGCCAGTGGATTGTTTGGAGCAGATAGTAAGGGTATATGTTCGAATAAGATTAAAGCATGGCTTGAAGAATTATCGGAGAGAGTGGGGTTTCTTGAAGCACAGAAGGATCAATGGACGAAAGCTATTCTTGGAAAGAAAGCTACTGTTAATCCGGAAGAGTTTTCTTATCTCCATCAATATAGCCCTACCTGGCCAAACCTAAAAGCGGTTTTGGAATGGGCAAAAACTCACAATGATGTTTACCAGTATTTCAGTACTATATTTAATACACCGGTTGAAAATATCGCATCCATTTCTGCTAAAATAGATGATCTGCTTGATAGCCTCATAACAAATTATGATAATGAAGAATTACTGCTAAGGCTGCAGCTTCGTAAGAATAACTTGATTATTGAAGAATATGGAAATCTTGACAAAGCAAATGTGCGTTATGAGGCAGAGACTATAGCATATGAACAATATGAAGATTTTTCCCAGCATCTTACAAGTATTGCTCTGGCACCAGAATCTTCTGGTGCTTTGATTGCTACACAGAAGTTGGCAATCTCATTATCAAAAGACTGGATTTCAAATGCCTATGAAGATATTACGGTAAAAAGCAGGTCAGAAGTCCCTTTGGATATCCAAATTAGTATATCAGATTGGACAGGCAGCACTAGAGATGGTTCAAATGAATTGGAATTGCAAAAGTCCTTGAATGAATTTGTGGATGAATTAAAAGACAAAGCAATTTCATCAATAAAATGGTTTAAATCAAATGTAATTATTGCAGTTATTATCGGTATTATTGTCTGCCTGATAGGACGGAGTACAATTATTATTCCATTCCTGGCAGTTACAGCGGTTGTAATCTATATATTTATGGAAAAATCAAAGGCTGATAAGAATATAAAAGCAACACAGGCTCAGATGGAGGATTTTAGAAATAAAACCTTGACTATGTTAAACGGAACCATAGCTGAAATTGTAGATTACAAAAGACTACTCGCTGAAAAAGATTCAGAGTACCAAAAAGTGATAGATTTCCTTCAGGAACTAAAACCGGAACAGTATATCTCATCTGTTGATACACAGAAAATCAGACAAGTAATTTAGGAGGAATGCTATATGAGTAAAATAATTTTAGATAATAGTAATAATACTGCTGTTACAAATAATGAAAGTAATCTTTCATCTGACAATATTGAATTAAAGAAACAGGCTGCCGATGAGTTTGCAGTTGCATTCCCTGAATGGAATCTTGTTCCACCTTTTCAGGTAATTAAAAGAGTGAGGAGAAGTCTATGAAAATACCTAATACATATTCAGCTTGGATGGAATGTTTTGATATTGTGAAGGCAGGTGCTCAGGACTCTGAAGTATTAGATTGTGTAAGAAAGGGAAGTCTTACGTTATCTGCTGGAGTGGCAGGCAGATTTGCAGAACAGTTAAATGCCGTGATTCAATACAGAATTAAGAAAGCATCAGATAAATTTGATCGTGCCATACAAATGAATGGCGGCGATATAAATCTGCTTAGTAGTGCTCTACTGGCATTAAGAAAAGAGTTTATTTTTCTGGTTCAATTTGCCCGCATTCCCATTCTGCCGCCAAAAGATGCAGAACTTTTGGTAAATGCCATAAAAGAACAGGCGTCATCAATGCAGAAAAGCCTGGAAACCTCAGCAGTGAAATTAGATCGGACAGGAATGTTAACAAGTATAATTAAAAAAAATAACCTTGATAAATTGGAAGGATTATAGACGATGGATGTAAAAACAAGTATTTCAACAATGAAGCAATATTCTTTAGCAAGGATTCCATTTATCTCATTTTATACAATGGAAAAAGCAAGGGGGTTAGAAGTTTTAAAAGCAGTTTCCTATGAATTAAACTTGCCTTTCTATGTACATACCCTGTCAAAAGGTATTTATGATATTTCTACTGGGAAAAATGTGAATGATGATAAGACATTAATCGGGGCTTTGGATTATATAGCTGAACAAATCAGGCTAAAGCAAAATCTGACTTTCATATTAACAGAGGTCTCGGATATTGAAAATGATTCAATGGCATCACGTTATTTATTAGATGTGGTATCTCTTGCTGAAGAAAATGGTGGTGTTATAATCGTTATTACTAATAATAGTGTTTGGGGGCAATTACAGCGTTTGGGAATGGCTATTACATTGGATCTTCCCACAGAGGAAGAAATGCTTCAGATTATATATGAAAATGTAGAGCCATATCAGCGGGATATTAAGATTGAGTGGGATAGCAATGATTATCGGGAGGCTGCAACAATATTGACAGGTGTTACCAGAGTCGAAGCACAAAATGTAATTGCATCGCTAATTGCTAATCGAATGATTAGAAAAGATGATTTGATAGAATTGAAGTTTGTCAAGGATAAGTTATTTTCAAATATAGAAGGTCTGGAGCGTATAGATATCTCGGATAAGATATTGGAAATTGGGGGACTTAATGGATTAAAAAGTTGGCTCAATGATAAAAAAAAGTTACAGACTCCTGAAAAAAGAGATGAATTGCGCAGAAGAGGCTTGCAGCCTCCGCGGGGGGTTCTTTTAGTAGGTGTTCCCGGCTGTGGAAAATCACTTTCTGCAAAAGCTATTGCTGCTAATTGGAATCTTCCTTTGTACCGATTGGATTTTGCCACTGTACAGGGGCAGTATGTTGGGCAAAGTGAGCAGCAGTTAAAAGATGCGTTTCAGTCAGCAGAACATTTATCACCTTGTGTATTATGGATTGATGAAATTGAGAAGGGACTTGGTGGAACAGGAAATGATTCATCGGGAGTAACTACACGTATGGTGGGGCAATTTTTGTTCTGGATGCAGGAGTGTAAGAAAATGGTATTCGTTGTTGCAACTGCCAATGATATTAGTATGCTTCCTTCTGAATTATTGCGACGTGGTCGATTTGATGAATTGTTTTTCATAGATTTGCCTACTGAAGAAGAAAGAAAAGAAATTATTGGGATGTATATAAAGAAATACTTGCAGATTGATCTGAAGGAAGATATAATCCAGCAATTGGTAAGTATTACGGAAGGGTTTACGGGAGCAGATCTGGAAGCATCAATAAGAGAAGTATCTTACCGCCTAATCGCAAATGAGGATTTAGTTTTAACAGATGATTTGATTATAACATCGCTAAAAAATGTAGTTCCATTATCCCAAACCAGTCCGGAGAAAATAGAGTTCATTAGAGATTGGGGAAGAGAGCGTGCTGTTCCAGCTTCTGGTAAACCAATTGGTGGAAAGGAATTGGAAAATAAACATACTCGAAGAGTAATAGTATAATAAAGTCAAAATTACAGTTAGTATCTTAAAGGTTTTTTGGGCGGAGGTGCTGATAATAAGTTTTGGAGAACATTTCAAAAATTATTTCGGAAAAATGCACGGATTTTAAACCTGAGGGGCTGTATGTTTATATTGAAAATGAAACAAAACAGTATAATACGGAGTCAAGAGAATATTTAACATATATAGAAATGATTCTTAAAGAAAACTAAAGGTGAAGTTAATGAATGTAGAAATTGAGGTGGTAGCTATAGCTTGATTGATATGCTAACACCATTCGGGGTTTGTATATCAACAGGAGAAAATGATAAACATAAATTTGAAAAAGAGATATAATCTATTGCTTTTTTTATAATTTCGCTCATTGGGTGAGAATTGTTATTGACACTGTACGCATTGAAAGCACTAGATTTCAAGGTTTGTATAAAATAAAAGTAAATATATAAATTATGAATACAAACTGGGTAAATTAAGTAAACTCTTCTTCAAAAAGAGGAAAATGTTTAAAATTCATACAATGAGAAGGAGAAGTAATGGTTATTTTAATTGGTGGAGTTAGTTGTACTGGGAAAACATTGATGGCACAGAAATTACTTGAAAAATATAAGATACCATATTTATCAATAGACCACGTAAAAATGGGATTGATTCGTGGAAATAAATATTGTGATTTTACTGCAACTGACAAAGAAGATGAGCTTACAGATAAACTGTGGCCGCTTGTAAAGGGCATTATTATGACCAATATTGAAAATGGGCAGCACATCATTATTGAAGGGTGCTATTTACCGCCAGACCAAATTCGAGAGTTTGAACCTGAGTATTCAGAACAGATTATTTCTCTATACATAGGCTTTTCAATAAATTATCTTGAGAAGCATTTCATTTCTGGAATCATTGAGCATAGAAGTGAGATAGAGAAAAAGGATTTATGTGATGATTATATGAACCGAGATAATTTTATTAAGCTACATACTCAACTTAAAGAACGTTGTAGTGAGAATAATGCGAAGTTCTTTGAAATTAATGAAGACTATGAAGCAGAAATTAACAACATATACACGTGGATTGATGAGCGGGTAAATGAAAAGCGACAGTCACAATAATTTTATTGTACTTCAAACTATTTAAAATTGGGCACACTATTATGTTATCTTTAGCAACATTAGAAAGTGACACTACCGAGTTATTTAAGGCTAACACCACCTGCTACTTTATGGAGCTTCGATGGAACATAAACTTAGTTGGTGAAACTGGAACATAAAAGTTGTATGCTTTCAGAAAGCTTTATTCATAATAAACATGAAAAAACGGAACCATTTTCTGTTTTTTTTCGTCTATAATAATATAACTTATCTTGGAGGGGTGTTTATGAAGCAAAGAAAATTAATCTATATCATGGTGGTTCTTTTCATGTGCATGTTCTATGGATGTCAAGCAGAGGGAGAAAAACCCTTAACCATGTTGAAAGCAGAAGACAAACATAGTGGGTCGCTGAACGCATATGACAACAGCTATGACAATGAGCTTCCGGATAAGGGAACGCTTCCTAATGAGAATACAGTCCCCATATCCGATGTCGTCGGCATCGGAAGGACGAACGCTGATGAAGCTTATCAAGATGAATGGGGTGTGAAACTCATTGCAAGGGATATCAATTCCATCGGTCTTACCATCATCTGCAAGCAGTCAGAGGGAGAACCCAGCGGAAAGCTCCAGACCGGAAGTCCGTATTTTCTTGAAGTCTTGACGGATGGAGAATGGGTCGAGGTCGAACTCCTTCTATCAGAGTACGAATTAGTATGGACGGATGAAGCTTGGTGTATCAACGCTAATGATTCGGTTGAATGGACGGTAGACTGGACCAGGCTATATGGTGAGCTCCCTACAGGTAGCTATCGCATCGGAAAGGAGATCATGGATTTCAGAGGTACCGGTGATTATGACAAAAAGCTCTATTATGCAGGTTTTAATCTCAATAAGAATATTAATGATTTTGACGTCAGCTATGAGCATGACAGTATCAGCATTAGTCTGCCCTATATGGAAGGCTGGGAATACTGCATAACGGAGTATGCTAGGGGATGTATAAGCTACGGTCTCAGCTTTCGCCCGGTCGGAGAGGATGGCTGGATTGATCTCCACTACTGGGAGAGTTTCGGAGTCTGTGGCACCGGGTTGAAAACAGAGTCCTACGGCCACGGTACCATGGGCACCTATGATAACCATGCCGTATGGGATTTCGTTAGCTTTGAGGCGGATGAGGGGAACTTTGTTGCTATGACCGAAGCCGTAGACGGATGGTGGCCGAAGCTTGGTAAGACTGCGATGGAGATTCTTGCTGCAGCAGAGTTTGGCATTATGGATAAATGAGGGGAGAAAATAGAATCAAACGAGAGATTGCTTTTTTACTTGCCTCGACTGGACTATTATCATTTGTGAGCTGCGCCAGGAAAACGGCTATAAATCAGGAGATATATACGAGGAGAGAAAATTCTGAAAGCAAATTATCCATTACGAATCGATGAAGCAAACGGCATTGTTTACGCCTGGTTTACAAGAATGGAGTATAGAGGCGGGGCTGTCACTTCAGATTTAGAGCCGAAGTTGATTTTGTTTCAAGACAAATATTACAATATCTATCAAAAGGTCGGAAATGAAATTTTTGTTAATTTATTTAGCAAAATGCACAGCAATATACGCCAATTTTTCCCACTTGAAGAAGTTCAAAATCGAGAAATATATCTATGGTTCGAAAACGATAAGTTTGTCGGAAGCATCCGGATTAATCACAACAAAGAGGAAAACTGTTATGAGGTCGAGAGAGTGATGGTCGCTCCGCAGTCTCAGGGCAAAGGTTACGGGCCGAAATTATTGAATTTTATTGTCGCAAAGCTTCAACAAACGCAGTGCACGCCTGTTTTTCTGACGGTTGCCGCTTGCAACGATAGAGCGGTTAAAATGTACGAAAAGTTTGGGTTTATTCCTGTTAGCGAGGAAATGGACGAGTGGAAAATCGAGGGGGATATGTGTGGTTAATAATTTCTTTCCAATGATAGAATGATAAACAACATACCGTTTAGGGAATACCATATGCCTTTCCTCTAAGCGGGTATCAGGTTCAAGCGGCATCTTTATTGACCGTTCAAGGCACGTGGAAGTTGTAGTCCTGTTGCAACGGATTTAAGATACAGAGTGCATATATAAAAGAAATTCAGTTAAATTACCCACGTTAGATTGACGTGGGTAATTTGTTGCTGATTTTACCAAAACATCCTTTTAAAAATGCTGTAAAAGTGTTATAATTATGAAAAAATATTT
>JAATEU010000353.1 GCA_015655565.1 Clostridiales bacterium | reverse complement strand
TGTTTTTAAATCAATTGTGGCTGCCTTTATTATAGCAGCAGTCATGTCAGTTATTCATCTGATAAAATATAAGCAGTTATTTTATCGTTTACATTATCTTGTATCTTATATTCAAACTAACACGTCATATAATAATCCCAATCAGGGTAAGGGAATACCGCCTTATTACGATGTAAAAAGAGACGGCTATCAGGGAGTCATTCATTTTTCCGCTGCAATTTTAGCGGCGGTTCTTTTACAAATAATTTTCCGTATCTAAAATTAATAGATATCTAAAATGATTAGGGATGACTTTTGGAGCACCTATATAAAGAAAGGAGAAAAGTGAACTGTATTTTAGCAATTTATGATAACGAAACGGAATATGCAAATCATCTGCTGGATTACATGAAACGTAAGCAGAAAAAATTAACCCAGGTCCGGGTTTTTACCAATCATAATAGTTTAAGGGAATATTCAGAACAAAACCAGATCTATATTTTGCTGTTAAATGAAAACATACCGGCAGAAGAAATAAAACAGGATAATATTAAGAATATATGCATCTTATCGGAAGGTAATTATAATCAGGAGGGCAGTGGGTATCCGGTAATTTATAAGTTTCAATCTGCAGAATCCCTTATGCAGGAACTTTTTTCTTATTATCCCCTTGATACCTTACAGGGGAAAATTAAGAATTCTTATGAACACCAGGTGGATCTAATCAGTGTTTTTTCTATTGGAGAGGATGCCGGCAGACAGGCTTTTGCACTTTCTTTAGCAAGCCGGTATGCCAAACTTAAAAAAACGTTATATATTAATCTGGATATCTTTCAGGCCTTTACGGAGTTTTTTGGTCATAATGCAGAAAAAGGCTTATCGGAATTTATTTATTTTCTGAAACAAAATCACCCTAATTTAATTAATAAAATGAATGGCATTATTAAAAAAAGAGGCAACCTGGATTATATTCAAGGTGTGTCCTTTGGGCCTGACTTGTATGAACTGAACGTGGAAGATATGCTCCGGTGGTTAGAAGAAATAAGGGTTTCCACGGATTATGAGGTGGCAATATTTGATGTCGGCTGTTATTTTCAGGCAACCTTGGAACTATTTCGTAATAGCGGCCAGGTATTGCTTTTGCTGGGGGAAAATTCCAGAGAGGAGGACAGATATAATAATTTTAAAGAACAGCTAAGCTGGGCATGCTATGAGGATGTTTTAGAAAAGATAACCGTAGTAAATGTATCAAATGAACAAAAGGTCAGGTATCAGAACTTCCATGTGAATGATTTGGATACGGAAACTGTTTATAGCGAATCAGCATCCTATTCTATTCAAATTTAGATAAAAAGAACGGATGAAATAATGAAATCGCAGAAATTCAAAGCTTAAAAGTTGATAACAATATAAATGGGGGATATTTATGGATGCACAAAAACAAGAGCTTCAAGACCTGGTCATACGGGAGATAGACCTGTCCAGAGAACTTAAGGATGAAGAAATTTTAGAGGTAATAGATGAAATCCTGTTATCCCAAAGCAGAAACAGTTACATAAGCATGCAGGATAAAAGGCGCCTTCGCAAAGAAATATTTAATTCAATACGAAGGCTGGATATACTGCAGGAACTGATTGAAGACCCTACCATAACAGAGATCATGGTTAATGGGGCAAAGCATATCTTTATAGAACAAAACGGAACAATTCGTCCCTGGGACAAGAAGTTTGAGTCAGAAAAGAAATTAGAGGATGTAGTGCAGCAGATGGTATCTAAGTCCAACCGTATTATTAATGAGGCCAGTCCGATTGTAGACGCCAGGCTGTCCGATGGCTCCAGGGTTAATATTATTCTCCCGCCGGTAGCATTAGAAGGTCCTGTGGTCACCATCAGAAAGTTTCCGGATAATCCCATAACTATTAAGAAATTAATTGAAATCGGCTCCGTTTCGGAAGAAGCTGCCGGGTTTTTAGAAAAGCTGGTAATAGCCGGATATAATATATTTGTCAGCGGCGGAACAGGTTCCGGCAAAACAACTTTTCTAAACGCACTTTCTAATTTTATTCCCGGGGAAGAAAGGATAATCACCATTGAAGATTCTGCGGAACTGCAGATTAAAACAATTCCTAACCTTGTTAAGCTGGAGGTCCGCAATGCTAATGTGGAAGGAAAGAATGCGGTAACCATAAGGGATCTAATTAAATCATCCCTTCGAATGAGGCCGGACCGGATAATCGTGGGTGAAGTAAGGGATGCTGCGGCAATTGATATGCTGCAGGCCATGAACAGCGGACATGATGGTTCCTTGTCCACCGGTCATGCAAATTCAACGGTGGATATGTTAAACCGTTTAGAAACTCTTGTCCTGATGGGCGCTGATATTCCGCTTATGGCAGTAAGAAAACAGATAGCATCCGCCATTGATATTATCGTACATTTAGGAAGACTGAGGGATAAAAGCCGGAAGGTACTTGAGATATCGGAGATTTTAGATTGTGTGGATGGGGAAATCGAAGTAAATAAACTTTATGTTTTCAAGGAATCCGGCGAAGAGGAGAATGGGAAGGTTATAGGGAAGCTGCTAAAGACAAATAGTGAATTGATTAATTTAGCCAAGTTAAGTAAAGCGGGGATTCTGTGATAAACGATTATGATAATTATCAATATACAAAAAAGGAATGGATGAAGTACTTTGTACAGGGGGCAATGATAGGAGCCGGTTTAGGCTGCTTATTTTATTCCGACTTATTAGGAATCCTGCTTTTAATTCCTTATGGGTTTATCCATGTACATAATAAGAAGAAACAACTGATGAAAGCCAGAAAATGGCAGCTAAACCTGGAATTCAGGGATGGTTTAGCCAGCCTGTCAGCAGCGTTGAATGCAGGTTATTCCGTAGAAAACGCATTTAATCAGGCAGTTATGGATTTAAAGCTGATGTATTCACCGGAGGCTCTGATTATATGTGAATTTGAAGGAATCGTAAACCAATTATGTATGAATCAGACGGTTGAAGATGCTTTAAAGAACTTTGCTGACCGAAGCGGTGTTGAGGATATAGCTAATTTTGCGGAGGTATTTATAACAGCAAAAAGAACCGGAGGAGATATTATAAAAATTATCCATTCTACCGGAAATACCATTAATGCCAAGATTGAAGTGAAAAGAGAAATTTTAACCATGATTACAGCAAAAAAATTGGAATCCAATATTATGAGCCTGATTCCAATGGGTATTATTTTATACTTGCGATTATTTTCACCCGGATTTTTGGATCCTCTTTACCACAATTTATTTGGAATTGCTTTTATGTCGTTAGTTCTGGTGTTATATTACGGTGTTTACCGGTTAGCCCAGAAAATTATGAGTATTGAAGTATAAAACAGGTTAATTAATTAGCTTTTGTAACTATTCAGCCGGTACAACGGGATACCTGTTAACTTTTAAGGCAGCCGACGTGGAACAGATTTGATTCATATGGAAGACTGGATCAAATCGGAAAGGCATGATTTTAAGATGATTATACTAAATATTGTATTGTTTTTAATCTTTATCATACTCTGGTTTATTTCCAGAAAATATGAACGGGATATTGTCAATGGACTGGATGAAAAACAACATCGTTTTAAATCTTTGTATCCTTTTGGTTTATTTCTGATGGATAAGCTGCTTTTTAAAAGCTATCTGAATAATAAAAAAAAGGTGGCGAATAACCTGGATGAACCGCTTAAAGCTTTACATACAGGTGAACAGGTGGATTTTATAAAAAGGATTTATCTGTGCAATAAGCTGGTAATTGCAATATTGATTCTTTTTGTATCTAATTTGTTTGCCCTGTTTAGTAATTTGCAAGCTTACAATGATAAACAATTGTTAGAGGGAAAGTATCTGCAAAGGCCTGATTATAATGAAGGTTCTAAAATGGTAGACCTGCATGTGAATGTTACGGAAGAAGAATCAACGGTATTGGAGGAGGAAATACAAGTAGAAATTGAAGAAAAGCGTTATGACAGTGATGAACTGGCCGGAATGTTTGATTATGCCAAGGAATATATTGATTCACACATATTAAATAAAAATGAGTCTTCTGAAAAAATTCTGACGGATCTGAATTTTGTTACACAGATACCTAAAACCGGTTTAACGGTTGTATGGGTTACGGAAGACAGCGATTTGATTGATGAGGAAGGGAGGATACACAATGAAGAGTTAAAGGAAGGGGTATTAACGGGGGTAACGGCAGTGATTACTTATTATGACAGGCAAGAGGAATATACCGGATATTTTAAAGTCCTGCCAAAAGAATATACCATAGAAGAGTCTGCACGCAAAAAACTGACCGATGCCCTTAATACCATGAATAATCAATCCCGTACGGAGAATATATTGACGCTCCCTGATTCCTTGGATCGGCAGCACGTTTTCTGGGCGGAGAAAGAAGATAGATCCGGCTGGATATTTCTGATATTTGGAATTATAATGGCAATTCTTCTGTATATATTAATGGATCGCGACTTATATGATAAAGTTAAAATAAGAAACCGGGAAATGCTTCTTGATTATCCGGAGATCATAAATAAATTTACACTTTTGGTAGGTGCCGGTATGTCTTTATCTAATGCATGGTGTAAGATTTCAAAGGATTACAAGAATAAGGGAATAAAAAAACGGTATGCTTATGAAGAAATGGGAATAACTTATGGAGAATTAAGGATTGGAACCGCAGAGATAACTGCATATGAAAGATTTGGACGGAGAGTAAAATTACTTCCCTATCTTAGATTTAGTTCGATGCTTGCCCAAAATGTAAAAAAAGGATCAGCGGGATTATTAAGTCAATTGGAACTTGAAGCAGCAGAAGCATTTGAAGAAAGAAAAGAACTGGCAAAGAGAATGGGCGAAGAAGCGGGAACAAAGCTATTAGTTCCGATGATGCTGATGCTAATCATTGTGTTAATGGTTATTATGGTCCCTGCATTTTTATCATTTCAAATTTAATCACACAAGCAGCGGAGCAAATTGCGAATATCCGTTTTGCCGATGATATATTGGGAAATGAATAAAGATATGATTTAAGGTGTGATAAAGAAATAAAGACGGCCTTAAGAAAAGGGAGGTTTACATAAAGTAAATAAAAACAAGGCCGGAATATTTAAGAATTGCTTATTGTACAAAAATAGAAAGGCATAGGTGGCAATATGAATAAATTAAGAGAATTTATGAAGGAAGAAGATGGAATCGGTGTAGTAGAAATCATACTCATCTTAGGTAATATATGTACCATTAAGATAAGGTGTACTCGCTGTTAATTTAGTTCATTAATAGCAAAAAATAAAGAATATGATTAACAGAAAACACAAAATAGAAATTAATATGTGTATTGTATAAAAGGGGATAGGATTATGTATCAATATGACTTAAGAGAAAATAACTGTCAATGGAAAGATCATCAAGAGTTGCAATCAATAAGTCAAGAGTATTTTGAGTTGATTCGAATTACAGATAAGTATTGTGAATTTCAGTCAAAAAATACAAAACATTATTGGATATTATTAATACAGGAATTGGAACAAAAAAAAAGACCAATCCATATCTATCATAAACACTCTCTAAAACAACCTTACTACCATAAACATTGGGAAGCTTATAACATAAAACAAGCGATAAAGTCAATAAAAAATCATGATAAATATGTTTTAAAATTTAACCGATTACCGTGAAAGATACGAAGATACGGGGGCAAGATATTTGCAATTTAAGGAGGAAGCAAATAATGGACAAGATTGAAATTATAGGAGTGGATCATGGATTTTCCATGATGAAGACAGTAAGTCAGGTATTTACATCAGGAGTGGGAGAAATCACATCCGAACCTGCCTTATATGAAAACCTTTTGGAATATCAGGGAAGATACTTTAGAATCGGTGGAAAACGTCTGACAGTAAAGCAGACCAAGGTTGAAGACGAAAATTATTATATCCTCACACTGGCGGCCATAGCAAAAGAATTAGAACGGAGAGGAATGAGAAATGCAAATATTTTTTTAGCCGTCGGACTTCCGCTCACCCGATTTGGTGCTGAGAAGCAGGATTTTATTAATTATCTGTCTAGGAACAAGGAAGTTACTTTCAAATATGAGGAAAGAACTTATCGTATCCGTATTGCAAGGGTAGCAGTTTTTCCACAGTGTTATGCGGCGGTTGCAGACCGAATTACAACGTTTACAAAAAAAGTTCTGGTTGTGGATATAGGCAGTTGGACAATTGATATGATGCCAATAGAAGAGAAATCCCCGGATGAATCAAGGTGTGTTACCTCACCCAAAGGTCTGATTACCTGTATGCGTTCCATCAACGAGCAGTGTGTCCGACTGTTAAATGGTGAAATTGATGAAAGTGAAATCCGGCAGGTTATGCGGTTTGGAAAAAGCAATCTGGATGAGAAGTATTTACAAATCATGAAAAAAGAAATTGAGGCATTCACCCAATATGTTTATGATGTAATTGGGGAACATGGATATAACTTGAATACGACTAATATCGTTTTTGTTGGCGGAGGAGCAACAGTAATGCGGTTGTTTGGAGGCTTCAAACAGAGAAATATCACTTTTATCGAGGATATCAAGGCAAATGCCAAGGGTTATGAGCAGCTGGCAAGAATGGTCCTGAAAGCAAGCAGAAAGATAGGATAGGGGGAGAAAAATGGCAAAAGATAATATCGTGATTCATAATTTAAGGCTGAATATGGATAACCCCCAACATAGAAAGATTAATGATGTAATCAAGGATCTGAACCCTGACATTTTTAAATCAAAGAATCGGTTTATTGCGGATGCAGTAGAAATGTATATTGACAGCTTTGAAAAGGATGATTTGACTAAGGAAGGAAGCAGGATGAAAGCACATCGTCTGGAGTATATCAGTCGGAAAGATTTAGAACAGATTAAAGAAGAAATTCGCTATGAATTGCTGACAGAAGCAAGAAATGAAGTGATAAAGCTTCTAGGGGGAGTTGTTGCCGGAATGCAGGTTGGTCAAAGCGTACAGGCAGCCAATACTGCAAAACAGGAAACATCGGAGCAGGTTGAAGGCGATGAAACAATGGAAAAGTTGGCTCTAGGCTGGTCATGAGAAATGGAGGTGTCATTATGAAAAGGATAATAAGTGGAATTGGGAAGGCTTTTCTTTCTATATTGAAAGCAATCCTATGGATTATTATGAAGGCATTAAGCTTGATTTTAGAACTTAGCAAACTGATTCTTCTTGTGTTCGGACTTGTAATGAGAATTTTCCTTGCATTTGTCAGGGCAGGTACACCATGACGTGCTGTTATGAGAAAAGCGATAATTAAATAGAAAAATAATTTGGGTAGGACTGGATTAGCCATTGAAGAAATGATGGATATGCTGAGCTGGTTCTACTTTTTTATGCAAGAAACGATTAAAAATACAATGGGCAATAAGTTAAAAGAGAAAGGACGGAAATGAGGTGTCATAGATGGGAATAATTTGGGGAATGGTACTAATGCTTTGCATTGATACCATGTATGCATTTTGCAGAGTTGAAGGGGAGGCGGATAGAAAAATAG
>JAATEU010000051.1 GCA_015655565.1 Clostridiales bacterium | reverse complement strand
TTCCTCCTTAAATGTAATTCGTCCTTTAGTCTATGACTCTTACGCCTTCGACAAATATATTAATTTTAACAACTTCCATACCGGTAAATTCCTCGACTTTGTATTTTACATTACTGATCAGGTTTTCAGCAACTGCCGAGATACTCACTCCATAGGATACAATAATATGCAAATCAATAATTATTTTGTTGTTTTCAACCGTAATATTTACTCCATGACTTAGACTTTCAAGCTTGAGAAGTTTAACAATCCCATCCTTTACACTAATAGATGCCATTCCCACAACTCCAAAACATTCCACAGCAGAAGAACCGGCATATTTAGCCAACACGTCATTATCTATTGATACTTCACCGATTTGTGTATTCATGTGCCCTTTCATAGGAACCCTCCAATTCTCTTAATTGTTTACATAAGGAATAGTACAAATTACTATAACCTATCTGTTTCCATTCATTACTATTATAACCTTATTTTAAGTAAAATGGAATACTTATTTTAAATTCTACACTTTTCTATTATATTATTCCATGATTTTACCAATTTATGATATAAAGATAAATTCAATGCATATATTGATACTGTAAAAACTTCTTATTTTATTAACCTCACAGGCAAGTCCTCGTTTCCAAGAGGCATGTAAACAGTGGGAGTTACCTTACCTTTATTATTTTTTTATCCTGATATGTCAATGTCGGAGAATGGGAGTTTATATGAAAAGAATGTTAGGTTTTATATTATTCTGGGTTGCCGTCGGCATGACTATAATGCTGTTTATTACCAATGGAATACTCGCAGTGTGCATTATAATTTTGTTCCTGGTCTTAGGATATAATTTATTCACTTCCTGTTAACAGCCGTAAAAAAGCCTGTCACAAAACATTAGTTTAATATACCTGTATAGGAAAGGATAATATTTCACCTGTAAATATTATCCTTTCCTACATAAGCAATAAAACTTTTCATTTTGGGACAGACATAAGTCCAACCCCCGCCTAAATGGCGGAGACTTCCTTGATAGGTTTAAATTATGCTCGTTCTACTTTACCGGATCTTAGACATGACGTACATACATATGTTTTTTTTGCTGCACCGTTAACTATTATTTTAACCGATTTTACATTAGCTTTCCACATCTTATTAGATCTTCTATGAGAATGACTCACAGCATTTCCAAAGTGAGCACTTTTTTCACAAATTGCACATTTAGCCATTAAAAGCACCTCCCTAGGTTTAATTTAAGTCGCACGACCTGCAAACAAATCTATTCTAGCAGAATAGATCCAATAATGCAAGAAAAATTTTAAATATTTGCATGTAACTTTGCACTGGAATTTACTTTTTCAATCATGCCATTTGTAAGTAACTTTACCGTTACTTAGTCTTCGTTATAGGTTTGTGAATTTAATGCTTCATTTACCTTGTCCGTTACATCTTCTTCCTTGTTTTTATCTTTCTTAAATTTACTTACAAAATCAGGTACCATGTCCAAAATTTTTGTAATACCGTCCTGATTTTTCACGTTAACTAACCGGGCCGTTCCATCCTTAATTACTAATACGGCGCTGGGAGTTATTTTACCTCCCATGGCACCGCCTGCATTATTCCTGGTAACCTCCTTGGAAAACGCACCTGCGCCAACACCAAAACTTACATCAACTAAAGGCAGGATGATTGTTCCATCATCAAATTTAACCGCATCGCCTACCACTGTTTTCGTATTCATAAAACTGTCCATACCTTTAAATAATGATTCTACCGTTGCATTAAAATTATTATCACTCATTTTAAATCCTCCTTAAAAGCTTTAAAGTTTTTCAGTAATTGCCTGAAATTATTATTTAACATAAGCTTTATACATATTATTAGTAAAGTAAATAATCTTATTCTTCCAATACAAAATACGGTACCTTGAAAAATTTCTTCCTCAAAGTTAGGAATGATCCGTATTGATTTTCCATAAAGCCCATAAAAAATTGCCATTATTCCCAGGATATGTCCTGTTAAACAAGGATCACCCGTACCAAATTCCAAATCAGCTTTTAATTTAGCGGGATATATATGTTTTAATATCTTTTTTAAACTGTACAGCAACTTGGAAAATGCTTTTTTATTTATTTCATCCTGTGTGAAGGCCTTGAACTTATTCCATATTTCACAAAATCTTGCAATCTTCTCTTCCAAATCATGTATTGTATGCTTAAACCTGCGAAACAAATCTTTTATTTTATTAATAATCTCCTTTATTTTAAGAAAAAAAACTTTAATACGGCTGAAAACACCTTTCACTTTTTTAACGCTATGGGAATCTTTCTTTAAATTTTCGGCTGCTTCCATTTCTTTTTCCTGCCGGCCAGGCTTAAGGAGTGTTTCCATTTTTTGTTTTTCACTTGATATTATTAAAGTATCCGGAGGTTTTCTTTCATATTGCCCTTTTGATTTCAGGGTTTCTTTTAATTTTATATGTTTTCGTGGTTTCCCCGGTTCCTTTTCACTTCCCGGCTTATTATTATCGTAAAAAACCTTCCCCAATATTCGCAGTCTGATCATGAGCCGGTTATCAGAATAGGAAACATGCAGATATAAAAACCGGAACAACCAGCTGACTTTAACCATTGCCAGGATTTCTTCCTTATTTTCCGCATAAATCCTATATCGGACCGGAACCAGCAGCACAATAAGAATGAAAAAAAGAAATAATCCCAATATGGAGGCAAGAATAATTCCGATTATTTTTAAAAGGAATAAAACTATATGGAGCATATTTTCTCGGTTTCCTCCTCCTAATACTAAATCTATTAAAACCATGCAGGTATATATCCCGACTTTCTAGAAATATTCCCTCACACGAAAATCACCGGTTTTATTATATATTTCTAACAGCATATCCTTTACCAACAGTTTAGCTTGTCCTTTCGAATCTGCTAAACCAAGTATATAGATATCCTTTCTGGAATAGAATGGAAATAAAAGATCATTGGCATTAATAATATCAAACAAATTATCAGAATTAGATGCAAAAATGATACAATACACCTCAAAGGTTAATTCACCTTTTTCGATGGATTTCATCATTTTAAGCTTCTTCTTATAATTGATATCCTTACTAAGATACAGTTTCCCAGCCCATCTGATCATATAACAGCACCTGTTCTTCCATTAACTTTTGCGTAATTTCAAACTATCCCTCTGCACTTATTCCATTATACCACATATTAACAACAAAAATACAGAATTAATTCTCAAAAAATGTCTTTATTATATTAACACAGGCAATTTTTTCCGCCCTGTCGTGACATTGTTCCAGGGAATTCTTTATATAATTCATCACATCCGCGGGTGATTGAAAGAAAACAGGCATTTTATTAATGGTATTTGCCATGACTGCCCTGCATACATATTTCGAATTATTTAAAAACAGTTCGGTAAGCTTTAAAATGAATTCCTCCTGCACCTTTAATTGATATCCTTCATCCACTTTCAGTCCATCGTCTGCAGGAACCAATTCAACAAATAAGCTGCTTCCAAGTAAATTCTGTGCTGTGTTTAAACTATGAAATAAAGGTCCCAGCATTAAACTTTCAACCATTTTCAAGTGATTGGACTTAATATCAAAAAAATAAGACTCCAAACCTTCAAACTCTTCGGATATAAGTTCCTGTCTTCCTTCGGTATAGGTTAATTTATCCTCCAGTTCTTTCTCCAAAGGCATTTTTTCATCTGCAAAGAAGTGTGTATTAATAACTTTAATCAAACTCTTACATTGATTTCCTTCCTGCGGCAAAAGAAGAAATTTCATTTCTCCATGAATACTTTCTATCCGATAGCCCTCCATATAGGCATAGGGCGCTAAGATCAGCATAACATACAGGTGATTGACACATTCCTGCAGACCAAAATAAAAGTCTACGGAGGAATTAATTTTAACCGCCGTCTCTTCAATCCGTTTTGAATAATCAAAAAACTCATCCCTTGTTAAATCTTTATAGTCCAAGGCTTCCAATGCTTTTTTTAAGACATATAATTCCGTATAAGCAGTATCCATCCCTTCCGGCTCATAAAGCATGGCACCGGTTTTCATCATATAAAGATAACTGTCAAGGGAAGAGCGGTCAGCTCCCTTATAGATTGAGATACTGTCACGGATTAAGTCAAAATATCTGGATTTTGTCAGTCTTACCGGAAGCTGCCCAATCACTTCTTTAATTTTTTCATTAATAATAACATTATCCCTGGTATCAAAAATATAACGCAAAACTTCAGCGGAAAATTCTTCCTCGTTTATTTCAGTAAAATCCTCCCGGAACCGATATTCAATACGATTAAATATATACTCAAAAACCTGGAAAATATCCGTATAGGCAGTCAATATCTCCAACCGTCTGATGATTTTGTTCCGGATTGCATCCAGCCTTTTCACGCCATCTTCCATCTTTTCACCGGAAAAATCACTTAATAAGATATCTTTAATAATGTGATTGACTTCCTTTAAAAGCTGTTCTTCCTCTTTAGCCCTTACCGAACCGGAATCAAAATAACTTTCATAAAAGGTATAATAATGCATAGTAAATTTTAATTCTGCATATTGTACATATAAACTAACTAAACGGTTAAAAAACTGAGGTAAATTAAAATCCAGATTTACGCCGTTTTCTATTTCCCGACAAATCATTTTTATATTTTTATTCATTTATGAATTTCCTCCAACCATGATCGAAACTACCTTCTGTTTAGGGACGGGCGGCATTTCTTAATATTATATCAGTAAATTCATCAATAAACCAGCAATTTGGAATAATTTTTGAAATATTTAATAACTTAATGTCCATAAGTTCTGCCGTTAAATCCAAAAAACCCAATAATCCAAAAAGTAAAATAGAGAATATGCCAATCAATTGGTATATTCCAGGCCTGCTGATAAATTTTCCAAGAAACAGAAACCACAATCCCATTACCAGAGAAAATAACATCATGGAAAGAAATAAAGCACCGCCTTGCCTGAAGGTAAAATCAGGAAGCTTTCTTCCGAGGATTATACAAAGAAGGATGGCCAGGAAGCCTTGAACCGTAAGGGCAGCCCCAAGGTGGCTTAAATCTATGAAAAATGGCCGAAGAAGAGAGATTTTTATCCTTCCCGCCATACCGGCTTCTTTTTCCAATACAATACCGGCCGTCATTAACATAGCCATAAAGGATAACAGCATTCCCAAGATACCCCAAATAACCTGCAGGTATATTACCGAATTATCCAGTTTCGTTTGGGTGCCTTGATTTTCAACATTTATCATTGAAATATCAAATGCAAAATCAAAATCAGATAATGCAGTCAGTGATTTTGCATAATCCATATATTCATTTTCCGAATATCCCTTATTTCTATTACTACCGGCAGTCCCGCCATTCTCCGGCTCCGGCAGGGAATGATACAGATTATACCCTTTGTATAAACATATTTTATATAGCATTTCCCCTGCAAAAATATCCGACAGGATTTTTACCGTTTTATTATCCGCTAAATAATACATGGTAATCAATTCATCCGTCTTACCTGTTTGAATCCATTTTTCATAGCCTTCTTCTATCACAAAAAATGCATGTATCTGTTCCTTATATAAAAGTCCTTTTAATTCCTTCTCCGTACCTTCATATACATAAAATGCCGGTATCTCTTTTATATCCCCCGCCAGCTGATTTGC
Source organism: Clostridiales bacterium (assembly GCA_015655565.1). Classification (GTDB taxonomy): domain Bacteria; phylum Bacillota; class Clostridia; order Lachnospirales; family Lachnospiraceae; genus Anaerocolumna. Next base: position 1,766 of record JAATEU010000051.1, on the reverse strand, counting down.
ACTTTCACTTTGGTCTGAATTAAGAAGTCCGATGGGAATACTGCTTCTCTCCCTGGCATTTAAAGAAAGCTGGTTTACAATAAAAAGAAAAACCAGTACGGAAAGAACTATTATGATGCAGGTTAATTTATCCCGGAATATAGCTTTCATACGGAAAACATACAGATTATTCATCACGGTAGACCTCCTCCCTGCCATAAACATATATACCCAGGATATAAAAAAGTATGGAACCCAGGATAAGCCCTATCATAATTCTCAGATACAACCCGCCTTCCTTATCCATTTGCGTCAGCAGCATTACCCTGGTCAGCCAATAATTAGGAGTAAATTCAGAAAGCATTACAAGAGTGTCTGGCAAATACATAACAGGAATAATTCCGCCCCCTATAATACTGAAAATAAAACAGAGAAAATTACCTGCTATCATATAATTCTGAATTTTATGGAATAAACCGCTGAGTAAAACAGATAGGGAGATACAAAAGAAAGCAGCGGCCATAAAGATAATTTCAAATTTTATATGAATGTGGTTGCCTTGATATAGGTTTGGCAGTATATAAGCCAGGGACAGAAGGGTAAATAAAATCCCGGCAAAAAATAGTATCTTTTCGGATAAAATTCCTGCAATTGGCACTCCCACTGTGTATAAACGCTTTAAGACACCCAGTTTCTTTTCTTTCATCATTTGAAAACCTGCGTATAAACCGGAATATAAAAGAATCATGGATATCAGGGCGAAGCTGTAATAATTCAGGAGGGTTGTACTTGGAAATTCACTTATTTCCCGGTAACGAAAGAATTTTTCCTGGCCTAAGACCGTAAATATCAGATCATATGAGATTTCAATATTCTTTTTTTGAATAAACTCCTGGCTAAACCCCTCCATACGCATGGAGTCATATAAGGCTGCGCAGTTTATTTCTACCGCACGTATGTATTTTTCATAACTTTCCATAATGTTTTTCAGCAAAACAGCCTTTGTGGTATCCGATGTATTTATCATTACCTTTACAGGAAGATGTTCAAGATATATCATATTCTCAACAAATTCTTCCGGAATCAGAAGAAATAAATCAAGCTCCCCATTATAAAAAGCTTGTTCCAGCTCATTACGGTTACCTTCAACAATATGAATATAAGAACCAAAACTTTTACTTTCTTTAAAATACTCCAGCAGCAGCTTTGAATAAGCGGAGCCGTCCTGATCAGCAACCCCGAACTGAATCCTGGTTGCCTGATTATCCTCTTGGCTTGGGACATTATAATAAGTGCATATTATTAATATAATAAGCACCGGTATCATAACAGCCATTCTCTTTTTGCTTCCAAATAATTCCTTACAGTCTTTCCTTAATAAATAAAGCATAATACCATTTCTCCGGTTCAAAATGTATTCTCCCGGTTTCATCAAAACCAGGGAGCTATTGGTTATTCGTTGGATTTTTCACATGTTCGTGGGTAAACAGGTGATCCATACAATATTCATAATTTCCGTCACATTTTGAACAGAAACGGAATTCCAGATTATCATCAGCCAGTTCCGTACGTCCACATACGGCACATTTATGCCTGGTAATGGTTTTTTTACCTTTAAATTCAACAACATTGCCGGTAGTACGTGCAGATTTCACCTGCTTTTTGTAAACTGTCTTGCGTTTAAATTCAGAAGGAGATATCCTCTTGTAATTTCTTGTAGACAGGAAATAAATCAGGAAATTACCTAATGCAATGGCAATGGCAACACCGATATAATATTGTTTGAG
>JAATEU010000422.1 GCA_015655565.1 Clostridiales bacterium | reverse complement strand
TTCAAATTTAAATTAATTAATATATATCATTTTATGCACAAGTTCTGTAAAGCTGATATTTGCAACAACCCGATCATTATTTATTCTTTTTCACAATCATTTTCTTTATCATTTCTAATCTCTGTTTATCTGCAGGGGACATGTCTTTTGTCAATATTTCTACCATTAAATCGGATTCATTTGGAGTAAAGGAAAGACCTAATGCTTTCATTTTGGCATTTGCCTTTATCAGTAAAGGAAGGGCTTTATCTGCTGATTTCCCTTCTGCCTCATTAGCCAAATCTACTAATATTGCTAGTTTTCTGGCATCAATATTTTTCATTGCAGGATGGTTAATCCAATCTAAATGTTTCATATCTGACTCTTGTCTGCGTATCCTACACGCGTATCATATTTTTAAAATGGTTTAGGGTTTTTGATCACTGCATGGTATTGAACATCATATTTATATTATCAAAAGTACTTTTTTGTTCCGGTGTTAATAAAGTATCTAAAAATTCCATCATATCAGGGTTTCCGTTGCCGCCGGATGTGCCGTCAGAATTTTCCGTATTTTCGGTTTGGGATGCCATTGCTGATGCAAAGGTAGTGTAGGTATCATATAGATTTTTTGCTTTTATAAAATTTAAAATCATATCAATGAATTCCTTTTCTTGTTCATAACATGCATTTCTAACATTAGTCAGTAATGCTTCTATATCAATGGTTTCTTTTCTGAGGCTAAAGGTTGTTACCGGTTTATGCTGTTTAAATGAGTGTAATGCTTCCATAAAATCCCCTGTTGTTATTATCAGTTCCATTGATTGCTGGGAATCACTATCAAGATAAGGAAAAGCTGCTTTGATTATGTCTATGACATGGTTCAGGCTGTTACGATTAGCAGACTTTGCAGTAGAATCGTTTAAATTATCGTTGTTATCCATGGCTTCTCCAATTCTGTTTTATCATTATACTATATTCATGGGAATCGAAAATATTACTATTTAGCCTCACAAGTAAGCCGCTCGCTTTTGTGGGCCGCGCAAGCGTCAGGTTTGATCTTAAAGGGACTGCTGCAAAATAACTTTCATGAATTCTAACGACAGGACTTGGTGTATTATACAACAAATCCTTTCAATAGAGTAAATCAGGCTATTTTGCAGCAGTCCCTTTTATTATGATTATTGCCATATAGTAATTAATCAGGATAGATTAAATGTGCTTCATCTATGCCGGTAAGTATTTCATTTAAAAACCGTTTAGATAAGTACTTGGCCATATTCAGGTTCATATCCAGGTAATTTCCACAATTTTCTGCAGAAGCCCCCGGTACTTCACCTTCAAAATCCCGGATAAATTCAAACATTTGAATTAACAATGGTACGATATCCTTTGACTGGTAATCACCTGCAAGAATCAGATAGAAACCTGTTCTGCAGCCCATAGGACCAAAATAAATAGTCCGGGAGGCATAATCCGGGTGATTTCTAAGATAAGTCGCAGCTAAATGTTCAATGGCATGGATTTCTGCCGTATTCATTACAGGTTCAAAATTGGGCTGGGTCATGCGGATGTCAAAGGTGGTGAGCACTTCTGGGCCAACGGTATCTTTCCTTGACACATACACGCCTCTTAATAGTTTCATGTGATTAATGGTAAAGCTCGCTATTTGTTTCATGGTTTCCTCCTTAAATAATTGATGGGATGTCTGTTATGTCATTCAGTAATGCTGTAAATATTTAATAATACCGTTATATCATGAACAGGAAGCGTGTTCATGCTCTTGTTGCTCCAATCGGAATTTGCAGGTAAGCTTGCAATTCCTCATTCCGCTTTTATTATATCATATACTATTCTATCAAAAAAGGAAAAAATAATGAAAGGTGGCAGATTTGGAAAAAATATTACAACATTGAATTTTGGCATATTTAATATGCACTTGGATTAGAAAAGTAAAAGTAAGCTTTTCTGTAGATAAACAAAATAAAAATCTTATCTGTTTAGCTGGATTTTTTATTATAATTCATTTATAATGCAAGAAGAAATGGTTAACATACCTGTAAGAAGAAAGGATATTAAGGATGATTGACAGCATAATATTTGATTTGGACGGTACCTTATGGGATTCAACCGATGCAGCAGCCGTAATCTGGAAAGAGGTTGTGGCAAAATATCCGGAAGTAACGGATATAATTACTGCCGATAAGCTAAAAGCGTTATATGGATTGCCTCTGGAAGAAATAGCAATAAAATTACTGGTAAGTGTTTCCAGGGAAACGGCAGTTGAAATTATGCAGGAAAGTACGAAAAGACAATGCCCATATCTGGAAAAGGTAGGTGGCATCCTGTTTTCCGGATTAGAAGAAACATTAAAAGAACTGAAGAAAAAATATAGGCTTTTTATTGTCAGTAATTGTGAAGAAGGTTATATCCAATGCTTTTTAAAAGCACATCAATTACAGGATTATTTTGAAGATTTTGAATATCCGGGCAGAACCGGTGTTTTAAAAGCTGATAATATCCGGTTCATAATTGAACGTAATAATCTTCATAATCCGGTATACGTCGGGGATACCTCAGGGGATGCAGCCGCCGCTAAGGAAGCCGGTATTTCCTTCGTATTTGCCAGATACGGTTTTGGACAAGTTCAGGAATATGATTATGTAATTGATTCTATTGAGGAACTGTTGGAATTGTAAAATGGGGATTGACTTTTATAATTATCATGGATATACTTTAATTAACAATAAGATTTTAACAATAAGCAATAATTCCGATGATTAAGAGCAGTAGATATATTAACTTATTTACAGAGAGCTGCAGGCGGTGGGAATGCGGTAATGCAGGTTATATCGAATGGACTTATAGGATCAGGAGGAACAGTGAAAACTAAGTAATGCCTGACGGGAACTCTGTCCGTTATCAAAAGAGCATGTATTGTAATAAATGTAACCGAAAGAACAGATATTTCATGGTGCATGATTAAGTGGGCGTGTAATGCGTCAAACCGGGTGGTACCGCAGAAGTATAGTTGACTTTTGTCCCAGTAAGGAATACTGCGACAGAAGTCTTTTTTAATTTGCAGGAAATAATGTATGCAGGATAGTATAATAAGATTATGGAAAATAAAGGAGAATGTTTTATGTTAGATGGAAAAAAGACATTATTTAGTGGAATGCAGGCAACAGGCAACTTTACTTTGGGAAATTATATGGGAGCTTTAAAGAATTGGATAACCTTAAATGAGGAATATCAGTGCTTTTATTGTGTCGTAGACCTTCACTCTATTACAGTCAGGCAGGATCCGGCTGAGCTTAAAAAAAATGCGAGAGCATTATTAGCCCTATATATAGCGGCAGGTCTGGATCCGGTAAAAAATTGTATTTATTATCAATCCCACGTATCCGCACATGCAGAATTAAGCTGGATTTTAAATTGCTTTACCTATATGGGCGAGCTTAACAGAATGACCCAGTTTAAAGATAAATCAGCAAAGTATTCCGATAATATTAATGCCGGTTTATATACTTATCCCGTACTAATGGCTGCCGACATTCTTCTTTTTCAGTCCGATGTGGTGCCGGTGGGAGCGGACCAAAAACAACACTTAGAGATAACAAGGGATATAGCGGAACGCTTTAACAGCATTTACGGCGATGTATTTACCATACCGGAACCTTATATCGGTAAAACGGGTGCTAAGATTATGAGCCTCCAGGATCCGGCTAAGAAGATGTCTAAATCCGATGAGAATATAAATGCAAATATTTATTTAATGGATGACCCGGATACCATTATCCGCAAGTTTAAGAGGGCGGTAACAGACTCTGATAATCAGATACGGTATACCGAAGACAAACCGGGTATTAAAAACCTGATTGATATTTACTGTTCGGCCACCAATAAGACAGCACAAGAGGCTGTTAAGGAATTTGACGGAAAAGGTTATGGGGATTTTAAACTTGCAGTAGGTGAAACGGTTGTATCCATTTTAAAACCGATTCAGGACAGAGTGGAAGAGTTAAATAAAGATAAAGGCTATATTGATGGAATTATTAAAGATAATGCGGAGAAGGCTAATTATTTTGCGGCTAAAACATTACGCAAGGTACAAAAAAAGATAGGCCTCCCTGAAAAAATACGTTAAAAAATTAATTGAATTTGGCAACACCCCCTTGAGAATATAAGGAGTCGTATTTAACATTTGGAGGGATTAAATGAAAATAGTTTTTTT
>JAATEU010000409.1 GCA_015655565.1 Clostridiales bacterium | reverse complement strand
TCACTGGGATTACCTGCTATAATACCTGCCAGAGATGTTCCATGCCCTATCTCATCAACCGAAGGAACAACCGATAGCGGTTCCTCACTTCTTAATGCCAGATTAATCTGCTCCCTTGTATATTCTGTTCCATAATAGTATGTTACCGGCGACGGTCCCGTCTGTATCGTCTGATCCCAGATTGATATTATTTTTGAGGTTCCATCTGCATTCTTAAAGGCTTCATGTGTATAGTCAATGCCTGTATCAATAACACCAATTAAAACTCCCTGCCCATTTAAATTAAAGGTTGGTATACTACGCAATCTTGTGATACCGGATGCCTCAAGGCTGCCGGCATCTGTTAATCCGAACAAACTTGGGATAACACTAAAACCGTATGTCTGGACTATATTACTTGGCAGAAGATTAATAGGCGTGTATATGACTGCATGAGTATCGTTAATTATATTATAACAGGCACCGGTAAACTCTGTTAATTCCTGTGGAAACCTCCTATATTCAATGATTAAGTCCGTATAATCTTCACTATAAATCCATTCGCCACAGTCTTGATCCAAGATTATTCATCCTTTTTATTATAATTATTTAAATATATGATTGGTAATAGTTATTATTCTATAATCAGGAAGTTAATTTGAATTTTGTGAACCTTATGCCTTGTGGTATTTCTTTATTCGCCTACGTTTTTTGAATATCACCTATGCTGTGCTAGTAATTTAATTCATTCCGGTGTAAGGTGAAAAAACGGTAAAATTTATTTTTTCACCATCCTGATTTATATGCATGCTAAGAGATAAGGTTAATATTTTGTTAAATGTAACCTTCCTCGTTGTAACCTTATCTTTTGCATGTTATAATATAAATAAACAGAGCATAATTAACCTTATTGTAAATTGCTTTTTAATTTACGGTAAAATGCGATGATTTTTCGCCGTAATTTGATTATAGTGATTCAGGTTTGCTACCTGTAAATATAGCCAGGCTTTACCAGATATGCAGATAAGGTCTGAGCGGCAGTTTTGCAAATACATTATTAGTGATTAGTGACAACCGGTGCTGGCACCACCAGTCATATCCCGATTGGTATCATATCCGGTAAACTCGGAAGAAAAAAAACAATACCGGGTGGTATTATTTTAATGACAGTTTTTTATTTCTTTGGATATATGTTTACATCTTTTTACATGTCAGCACAGATATTTATCCCCATATTATCCGGTATTTTACTTGAAAACATATCTTAGCGGACGTTTTTTCCTTATGCTTTCATATTTTCAATACTGTTTTCATACACCATGGTATGTGTTAAAACCTGGTGACTCGAAACCGACGGAAAAAACGTGCTTTAGGACATTTTGACGTAGACGATTAACAACTGAATTGATGAATAATGTATACTTACACTGCTAAACTATAGAATAAAAACAAAATAATTGATAGTGGCAGTGCTCTGACATCTTTGGAGGATACTATGTGGCTTCATACTTTATTAACTACTATTGTGATTATCTTAATTTTATATCTCATGGCAATCATGCCTAAAATAACAAACAGGCATGATTTAACCCCCTGGCAGGGGAGGTATTATGCACACAGGGGACTTCACCTGAATCCTAAGGAATCACCTGAGAATTCCATGACTGCTTTTGGTCTCGCCGTCAGTCATAACTATGGCATTGAAATGGACGTGCAGCTTTCCAAAGATAATATTCCGGTAATTTTTCATGATTATAACCTTAAGAGGGTATGTGGAGTTGACAAGAAGGTGCGTGAGCTTACTTATGCGGAATTACAGGAATTAACCTTACACCAATCCACCGAGCACATTCCCACTTTTCGGTCTGTTCTGGATATGGTAAATGGCCAGGTTCCCCTGATTATAGAATTAAAGGTAGAATTTCACGATACATTGGTTTGCAATATCGCGGCCTCCATGCTGGATAAATATAAGGGACTGTATTGCATTGAATCCTTTAATCCATTGGTTTTGCTCTGGTATAAGAAAAAACGCCCTAATATCATGAGAGGACAATTATCCAGCAACCTGATTAAGGATAAGGAAGTGGGAAGCCCGTATTTATATTTCGTACTGCAGAACCTGCTGCTGAATTTTATAACAAAGCCTGATTTTATTTCCTACAATTATATCCACCGCAACATGTTGTCCTTCGTTCTTTGCCGCCGTTTGTATAAGACAGCTGCCTTTGCCTGGACAATAAAAACACAGGAAGAGCTTAATGAAAGCCGGAACAGTTTTGATTTCTTTATTTTTGATCATTTTATTCCGCAGGAATGACTTTATTCCATGGCTCCTTTAAACCCGGCATCGGCGGTGGATTATGACAATTATCAAATCCGATTTATTGGATTACCCTTCACACTCCGCTGACTATAGCAAAGCGCTACCGTCACAGCTATGATGAATTTCCTGATTCCAACAAAACCCTGCCCTTTGGAAACGGGGCAGCCTGTGTTATAATTACCGCTATACTACAGGGTATACGAAAAAGAGTATTCTATGGATTTGAAATACTGGGGTGGTT
>JAATEU010000277.1 GCA_015655565.1 Clostridiales bacterium | reverse complement strand
TATTCATACCAAGTTTGTGAAAGGGACTTTTTCAGCAGCCTCCCTGAAAGACGGGGAACTTCCTTGACTTATTAATATAATGGATATTTATTGGTCAAAGTTTTTACTGATTCCATTGCTTTTGCTTTGTTTGCACCTACATTTTCAATGAGCATTGCAATTGCATCGGCAATTACATCCATATCCTCCGTATTCATGCCTCTGGTTGTAACTGCCGGAGTTCCTAACCGGATACCGCTGGTTACAAAAGGTGACGCCGGGTCATTGGGAACCGTATTTTTATTGCAGGTTATATTAGCAGCATCTAACATTTTCTCCGTTTCCTTGCCGGTAATACCTTTATTCTGCAGGTCAACTAACATTAAGTGGTTATCTGTTCCGCCGGATACAATATGAAAACCTCTTTTTATTAATCCTCCGCAAAGAGCCTGTGCATTGTCAATAATCCTTTTCGCATATTCCTTAAAACCAGGCTCCATTGCTTCTTTAAAGCAGACTGCTTTGGCAGCGATTACATGCATTAACGGCCCGCCCTGGATACCGGGGAATATTGCTTTATTCAGCTTGTACTCTTCCGCAAATTCAGCACCGGATAAAATCATTCCGCCCCTTGGACCTCTTAAGGTTTTATGGGTAGTAGTGGTCGTGACATGGGCATAAGGTATCGGGCTTTCATGGAAGCCTGCTGCTACCAGACCGGCAATATGTGCCATGTCCACCATGAGAAAAGCACCTGCTTCCTCTGCTATTTCCCTGAATTTCTTAAAATCTATCTTTCTGGCATATGCACTTGCACCTGCTACAATTAACTTAGGTCTGCACTCCAGGGCTATTTTTCTTACTTCATCATAATCAATGAAACCTTCTTCATTTACTCCATAAGGTATAATATTATAATAGCTTCCGGACATATTAACCGGGCTTCCATGAGTTAAATGACCTCCATGTGCCAAATTCATTCCCATTACTGTCTCACCCGGCTTTACCAGTGCAAAAAATACTGCCATGTTAGCCTGGGCACCGGAGTGGGGCTGTACATTGGCATAAGTACATCCAAATAACTGTTTTGCCCTGTCTATTGCCAGATTCTCAGCAATATCTACAAATTCACAGCCGCCGTAATATCTTTTTGCCGGATAACCTTCTGCATATTTATTCGTCAAGGGACTTCCCATAGCCGCCATCACTGCCTTGCTTACAAAATTTTCAGAAGCAATTAATTCGATATGGTCATTCTGTCTGCCAATCTCTTTCTTAATTGCTTCTGCTAATTCGGGATCAGTTGTCCCAATATCTTCAAATGAATACATTATTTTATTACCTCCATTGACATTTTGTCAGTATTATACCATATAAAAAATAAGAAGAAAAGTTATTTTCCTGTATGTTACTGATTAGTATCACTAATAATACATAAATCATGAATAAATATGGAAGTAAAAAGGAGTGATAAAAGCGAACCTTTCTGTGGTAAAAAGGTCCGCCGTTTTATCAGGTTCTTAACCTAAAGTTATTACTCTCCGGTATTGTCGGCTCTGTTCTTAGAACTCAGCCAGCTTATTAATGTTCCGGGATAATTGCTGTCATATGGTGTTCCCATCATAAAGCATGTTAGCTGTCACGGCACCCCATGCAAAGTGCTGATTTGCTGCTGTACTTCCATCAGAATTTTTTATTTCAGTTAAGGAAGGTCTTCAGGCACTTTCTCCCAAGCCATTTGGATTTCCATGTTTCATAAAGTTAGTTTAAATTGGATCAATAAAACAGACAGTCAAAAAATAACCCCTTAATGTTATTTTGACTGTCCGTTTCATTTTAAATACAATGAATTTTTAAGATGTTTAAACTCCTTATTCCAGATTACTATAACCCATCAGATGCTCGTCCACAGCCTTTGCCGCTTCACGGCCTTCACGGATTGCCCAGACTACCAGTGATTGGCCTCTGTGCATATCTCCTGTCACAAAGATATTTTCTACATTGGTCTGATATTTGCCTTCCTCCGTCCGTACATTGGTTCTGGCATTTAATTCGGCGCCGAAGGCTTTGGCAGAATAATTCTCCGCACCTAAAAACCCGGCAGCAATCAATACCAGGTCTATGTCAATTTCAAATTCACTGCCCGGTATTTCATCCATTTGATATCTCTTACTATCTTCATGGTATTTTCTCTCTAATTTAACTATCTTTGCTTTTATCAGACTGCCGTCCTTATCTGCAAGGAACTCCTTAACGGTTGCTTCATAAATTCTGGGATCATTTCCAAATACAGCAACCGCTTCCTCCTGGCCATAATCCGTCTTACAGATTTTAGGCCATTCCGGCCAGGGATTATCTTCGCTTCTTGCATCCGGCATTTTTGGCATCATTTCCAATTGAACTACGGATTTTGCTCCCTGCCTGATGGATGTACCGACACAGTCATTACCGGTGTCGCCGCCGCCGATAACCAGAACATTCTTATCCTTTGCATTCACACAGGACTTATCCGTAAAATCAGAATCCAATAAACTCCTGGTAACACCTTTCAGAAAATCAACCGCAAAGTAAATACCCTTAGAATCCCTGCCCGGAACCTTAATATCCCTGGGGTTGGAGGCACCGCAGGCCAAAATGATCCGGTCGAATTCTTTCTTAATTTTGGAAGCGGTATAATTCCTGCCGACATCTGCTTTTGTTACGAAGGTTACCCCCTCCTGCTTCATGATATCAACTTTTCTGTCAATGATATGTTTTTCCAGCTTCATATTAGGTATTCCATACATCAGCAAACCGCCGATCCGGTCGGAACGCTCAAATACGGTAACTAGGTGGCCGCGCTTATTTAACTGGTCCGCTGCTGCAAGGCCGGAAGGACCGGATCCGATAACAGCTACTTTTTTACCGGTTCTTACCTTTGGAGGATTTGGTTTAATATAACCGGATTCATAACCATTTTCAATAATTCCCAGCTCATTTTCTTTAATAGCAACCGGATTGGTGGCAACATTACAGGTACACGCAGGTTCACATGGAGCCGGACATACCCTTCCCGTAAATTCCGGAAAATTATTTGTTTTAAAAAGACGGTTTAAAGCCTGATTCATATTTCCATTGTATAATAAATCATTCCATTCCGGAAC
>JAATEU010000447.1 GCA_015655565.1 Clostridiales bacterium | reverse complement strand
ACTGCACTGATTTTTTTTGCTGTTAATTCTTTTGAACAGCATATGTAATATTGTACTGGCTTCAGTTCTTCGACTTTTTTAATTTCTTTCGCTAACGAATGGATCAAACCACTAACGTCTGTTTTAATATAATGCTTCACTTGAACAATGATTTTAGGTTTATATATGGAATCTGCAAGGTCTATACCTCCATCTCTACCAGCGGCAAAACGGCGTAAATCCACACCAAGTTTTTGGGACATAACGTCTTGGCACAAGTATTCAAATTCAACATCATTTAGATTGGCGTAATTTAACATAATTGTTACATCCTTTATTTAAAAACCAGTGAATATTTCACTGTCTATTCAAAACCAAATTTAAAACTTCACTTATAAAATCAACTTCCTAGTATAAATATAATGGGAAGTACAACAGTTCGATAAATAGGGATCTATCTAATATAATGCATGCTTCACATAAGGTTCTATTAGTTCATAAGATATACTTTCTAAACATTCAGCAAAACCTCGCAAGAAATTCATATTTGTTGTGTATCCTTCATTTTCATTGTCATATCTAAAGAAAACAAACGAATCTCCCATCATTTCTAACAATTCCTCAAATTGAATTTGAAGCGATTCTTTACTAAACATTTTTTGAGACTTAATTAAATCTTTAATATTATCTGGTAATTTATCATATAATTCTTTTAAATTATGCCCATGAACGCTTCCTTTGTGAAAAAGAATAATTGACTTAAGAAACATTTCACACGAAAAAGAATAATTTGTATATATCGCTGAGCTTAAAGAGAGTTGAAAATTTCTATGGGGATAAGGCACTATTTCAAACCAATTGGCTCCAGAAAGACGAGCAACTGATAAATATTTCACTCCATTCATATACGCCCTTAAAGACTGTATTTCTTTTGGCCTACTTTTTCCCTTTTGATTTTTAATATCAAATTTTTCCACAAGCTATCCTTTTTTACTCATTGCCATGAATAGAATACGCCTTAACAGGCGATCCGAATCGATAAACTCAATTTTCCCTATTTCTCTTTTGCTTACTTTACTTCATAAATATAATGCGAAATTTAGAGAGATTATCAAAAGATCTCTCATGTTTTTTTGATAATAGAAAAATTCCTGTAAGAATCGTTCCTTATTACCGTCATTCCTGCTGGTGCTTTTATGTAAGGATCAAACGCAAGTTTTTTTGTTGTTAGATCATATATAAGCTGTGCCTCCCCTCCAAATTTCAAAACATAGATTTCCGCATAATATTTTTTGTTATCAAGAATTATCTGCTCATTTTTACGTTCCAATATTAACTCTTCCGAGATATTTATTACATATTCAGAAATTGGATATGGCGATGGATTCCTTAATAAAGCCCCTGTTTTTGCATCAAATTCAGCATAAATTTTCTTTCCATCTGGCATTTCGACTTCGCCCATAATAGTGCCATCAATTACTACCGTTTTGGTATTACCTACTTCCAATACTTCACCATTATCTATTACTTTTCCTGTCTCGGTATTGATCCAGACGGCTTTCGAATTTGCATTATCGTCAAAAGTTTGATGATCTAACCCCAAAGCATTGACCCAATGCTCTCCAAAAAACATTGACACTAATGACGGATAAGCTAGAGATAAATTCGTCAATTTTTCAGAATTATAAACTGCAAACTCTATTTCCTTTTCTCTTAATATTCTAATTTGATTATCTATCTCATCAATATTACCAGTATCATCTAAACAGTTAGAAACACACAAAACAAATCTTTTTGCTTTATTTACCCATTTTCCCTCTATAAATTTGTCAACGGCAGCAATTATGTCTTTTGGTGTAAATTCTTGATAACGCTTAATTTGCCAAACATTTACCACCCCATTCTTATTAAAATATAAATCAATACCATCTTGTTTTTGTCCTCTTCTGCCATAAATATAGGAACCTTCAATGCATTTCATACTTTTTGAACCTAAACTATAACAAAATTTTTCAAAATTTTCCCAAAGCAACTTTTCAAATGGTAAAACTAAATATTTTGTGATCACAGGCATTTCCTCCACTGTCGAATTGGGAGGTGCAGATAGCTGCCTTAAAATTTCATCGCACATATATAATCACCTTTCTAAGAACAAATATTAAACCGAATTTCGCATTATTGCTATAATATGTAATCTGACTCTCCTATAAATTCCTGTTTATACCACTTATAACATTATACCATCTCCATTATCAAATGTCATTACCCATCAGCATTTCCACTTTGTCCATTATTTAATTGTTGTAATGATTTTTCATTCGAATAATATAAGATATTTTGATATTTCTTCTATTCTTTACATCTCCCAAAAAGATTAAGAAACTGGGCTAAAGCTCTTCCACTCTTAGAATTCCCCATCCCATTGTCTGAAACATATTGTTTCACCTGCTCATTAACATTCTTTGTAAATTCCCACCTCTGTACTACATGCAGCCAGTTTCCCTCTTCGCCTTTCATGTTGTTCATAGCGGATGCCAAAGTATCTTTGTATGTTGATTCACTTTTCCACTTTGATGTCGGTTCCAATCCTCCCTTTTCATAGGACTGCAAATAATAATCGGAGCCAATGAATCTCGCATACCGTTTTTCCCCATCAAAGTCCATCGGACCTTCCTTGGTTGCATCCGTATCAACAATTATTACTTTTGCCTCCTTCTCCGTCGTATTGTTTCTGCTGTCTGTTGTGACATACGTAATCATGATTTCTCCGGAACCTGTGAGATTAGTAAACATACTGGAGGAATAGTTTTTTACCCAGATCCGTGTTGTGTCATCCTCCCGGTCTGTAGACTTTGCCGTACGCAATAATTCTGATTCGGTAATTACTCCGTTCCTTGCCTCATACAGCGTAAAGTAGCGGTCAGAGCTACTCAACTCCGGCACATAATCCCAGATGGCATAAAAGTGAAAGGTGTATCCATTTACACTGGTCAGGTTTCGAATCTGCTGTCTTTCTGCAAAGCTAGCCGAAAATGCATT
>JAATEU010000491.1 GCA_015655565.1 Clostridiales bacterium | reverse complement strand
ATTCATATCAAAAAATTCCTTAAGAATACCATTGAAACCGGAAACTTTTACGGAATTTCCTTTTCTGATTATTGCCCGGAAAGTCCAATTTATACTGCGGAATGGATATTGATGTATCTATATTTATAACGTGGATTTATCAGAGACTTTCCGGGTAACAATACTTCCTGCGTTTGTCCTGGAAAGTATAGTTTCTGATTGCTTTTTTTGCACAAAACCATTATGATAGAATTATCACAGATAGGAATATCGGAGACTATTTCTATCTGTTCTGTAACAAAAAGTAAAAAGAAACATAAGAGGCATGAAGTAAGAAGGCAGCCGGCATAAAATTAATCTTATGTTAAAAAGGAGGATGTATGTTATTAGATGATTTCATTTATTTTAAGATAGGAAAGAAAAAACATATTGCACTAATCGCCCATGACGGAAAGAAACAGGAATTGGTAAAATGGGCGGAAAAAAATAAAGATATATTGAAAAATCATTTCTTATGTGGCACCGGAACAACAGCACGTCTGATTTCCGAGCAGACCGAACTTCCCGTAAAGGGATATAACAGCGGTCCTTTAGGCGGTGACCAGCAGATCGGTTCCCGGATTGTGGAAGGTAATATAGATTTTGTTGTGTTTTTGTGGGACCCGTTGGAATCACAGCCGCATGATCCGGATGTAAAAGCATTGCTTAGGATTGCGGTTGTTTATGATATACCAATAGCAAATAATTTAGCGACCGCAGATTTTTTACTTACTTCTAAATTTATGGACGATGAATACGATAGAAAGGTTGAAAATTTCAACAAAAATATGATCTCCAGAATTGAAAAACTTTCTCAGCCTGAATAACATTTAAGAAAAACTGATACGCTATATAATATCCGCTGAAAATAAGCGAAGCTGTGTAACAGGACAGTGCCAGGCAGCGGCAGCGGACCTGGGATATCCGCGTTGACATACCAGAAAGGCACAGGTGTTATTATGAGAAAAATATGTTTTTATGATACAAAACCATACGATAAGATTTATTTTGATTTATATAAAGAAAAATACGGGTTTGAAATTGATTATTTTGAACCAAAACTAAATTCCGATACCGCTGTCATGGCGAAAGGCTATGAAGCAGTTGTGGCATTTGTGAATGATACCATTGATGCTAAAACGATAGATATTTTATATAATAATGGAATCGGAATGATTGCCATGCGATGTGCAGGCTATAACAATATTGATTTTAAGGCGGCTTTTGATAAAATACACGTTGTCAGGGTACCGGCATATTCACCTTATGCCGTAGCGGAACATGCGATCGCTTTGTTATTAACCTTAAACAGAAAGATACACCGGGCTTATAACAGGACGAGAGAGCATAATTTCAGTCTAAACGGATTAATGGGTTTTGATTTGCATGGAAAAACCATGGGAGTAGTAGGTACCGGCAAAATCGGACGTATTTTTGTCGGTATATGTAAAGGTTTTGGCTTAAACGTGATTGCTTATGATCCCTACCCTGCCGGCAACTCGGATATCAGGTATGTTTCCTTTCTTGAATTATGTAAAGAATCGGATATTATTTCCCTCCATTGTCCCCTTAGTAAAGAAACACATCATTTAATTAATCAGGATAATTTAGAGGTGATGAAAAAGGGTGTTATCCTGATTAATACCTCAAGGGGTGCTTTGATTGACAGTGAAGCCTTATTAAATGCGATTAAGGAAGAAAAGGTCGGCGGCGCAGGCTTGGATGTTTATGAGGAAGAAACGGAATTCTTCTATGAGGATAAATCTTACTCGATTATTCAGGATGACATTTTATCCGGGTTGATTTCAATGCCCAATGTTATTGTGACTTCCCATCAGGCATTTTTAACAAAAGAAGCCCTCAACAACATTGCTGAAATTACCCTTCAGAATTTAACTGATTATTTTGATGATAAATTCCTTGAAAATGAAATTTGCTATCAGTGTATAAAATTTAACTCCTGTGATAGGAATGAACGGAAAAGATGCTTTTAATTATAATTATAAAATAGCTCTTAATTATTTATGCATAGTTGCTATAACTGCCTTTTTATGCTATAATTTTATTATCTTTACAGTTATATGAACGGATAAAGAAATTTAACATTAATGGAGGTATTTATTATGAAGAAATATGAATGTACCTGTGGTTATGTATATGATCCTGAATTAGGAGATCCGGATAATGGAATTGAACCGGGTACGGCATGGGAAGCTCTTCCGGAAGATTGGACCTGCCCTGTTTGCGGCCTTGAGAAAGACGCTTTTACAGAAATATAATGATACATAGTAAAAAGAGGGCGTGTGCTTTATGTCAGTACGTGCTCTTTTTTTCTGAAAATGGGGTCTGTAAATAGTTAGGAGGATTAAAATGCTGTCGAAATATGATTTGAATTATATACCTCGGGTATTAACTTTTTGGGATAAATTAAATGAAGCGCAGAAAAACTTAATAATAGATAATATTACACCTGTGCACTATAACAAGGGAAGCAGAATCCACAGCGGTGATAATGATTGCATCGGTGTTTTATTAATAAAAAAAGGTGAACTTAGAGTATACATATTGTCTGAGGAAGGAAAAGAAATAACCCTTTATCGTCTGAGGAATGATGATATATGTATACTTTCTGCTTCCTGTATTTTAGAAAACATTACCTTTGATGTTCATGTGGATGCTGAAACTGACAGTGATGTGCTGTTGATTGATTCCCAATTGTATCAGCAATTATGCCTCCAAAATATTTATGCGGAAAACTTTACGGATAAGCTTGTGATTGATTCCTTTTCAGATGTAATGTGGGCTATGGAACAGATTCTGTTTATGAGTTTTGATAAACGCCTGGCCATCTTTTTATCGGATGAGATAGTAAGGAACCAATCCGATGTTATTGAATTAACCCATGAGCAAATAGCGAAATATATTGGCAGTGCCAGAGAAGTCGTATCAAGAATGCTGAAATATTTTGCCCAGGAAGGGATTGTTGAGCTATCAAGAGGCGGGGTAAGAGTAATTAATAAAAAGAGTCTGAAGAAATTAATCCAATAAAGAGATTTTATCTAATAAAATTATTTAATAAAATTTATCTAATAAATATAAGACTGTTACAAAATATTGGGGACTTACTTCCGTAAGTAATACAATATTTTGTAACAGTCCCGTTTTTATTATAATAAACCTGTCAGGTAAGCAGCGGCAGCGGATCTGGAATATCTGCTTTGACACTATTTAATTAAGTTAAGAATATTCTGCTTGGATTGAACTCCGATGGAGGAATTATGTACTTTTCCATCTTTTATAACTACAAGGGTGGGAATCGACATAACTTTAAAATTCTGTGCAAGTTCAGCTTCCTCGTCTACATTAACTTTACCGACTTTTATGGCAGGGACTTCGGCAGCTATTTCATCAACAACAGGGGAAACCATTTTACATGGTCCACACCAGGAAGCCCAAAAATCAAGCAGGACCGGTTTATCGGAATTCATAACTTCTGATTTGAAATTATCTTTTGTTATCGTAAGTGTGTTCATAAATTCATCTCCTTTGTATTATTGGAATATTCCCGGAAAACAAACCTGAGGTGTGAAGATATTCAGATGCTGAATTCATACTGAAAATGAAGTTTGAGTTTTCTAACGGCATCTAAAATATCAGTAAAAACAGTTTATTGGAGTTTCCGAAAGTATTCTGATTAATATCTATATCTTATTATATTATAAAAAACATAACTGTGACTAAGTTACTGAGACATTGCATTTTCAAATAGGGTATGGATAATTTCTTTGTTTGGAATTCCTTCGTGTACCTTTTCAGATTCCAGGTAATAGGTAGGAACGTTATAGTAATTATATTGTTTTGCAATCTCAGGATGAAGTTCTTCATCAATAACCTTGATATTTAATTCTTTATATTTGGGATTTTCTTTTATTAATTCATCCATAAATTTACGGGCCTGCCTGCAGTACGGGCACCAGCTTGTTTCGAACATTAGGATTGATTTCACAGGAGCATTCCTTCTTTCGTTTTTTAATATATATTTAGGGTATTGTTTTAATATAGCCTTTTTATTACTATAGCATTTTTTCATCATTCTGTAAATATGTCATGTTGGTTATAAGGATATTCTTTATAAGGCTGTTGTTTTTTGTTATTTTCTTAGGAGGCATTGAGGAGTAATTTCGTTTTTATAACAGATATTTTTCATAAATTTGATTGACTATATATTTAAATAAAGATAAAATGAAACTTATAATATAACTATAACAAGGAGGTTTTGCTATGCAGGTCACAAATATTGCTGAAGGAATATATCAGCTTACCATTAATGTAGAAAATATATTATTTGAAGGCTTTTGGGAAATACCAAACGGAGT
>JAATEU010000383.1 GCA_015655565.1 Clostridiales bacterium | reverse complement strand
TGCCATCCATTAAATAAACATATTCTGAGTCAGATTTAAGTATGACAAATATTTCACCTTTGTCATGGCCGGCTTTGGATACTGCTATACTACCGAATTCATATACCAACATATTGGATCTCACTTTGTTCATAATATTTTCAGTCAAGGGAAAGATTTACATTACCCGGTTATTGCTTAAAAAATTTGTATCACTATTTACGTATGGATAACACTTCCGGCTCATCATCCTCTGTTATAAGTATGGTATTCTCATAGTGTGCTGACAAAGACCCGTCTTCCGTGACAACGGTCCAATTATCATCATTCCAGTATACATCATAACGTCCGGCATTAACCATAGGTTCAATTGCAAAAGTCATTCCAGCTTCCAACCTCATACCTCTTTTTTTCTGGCGAAAATTCGGTATCTGGGGTTCCTCGTGCATATCTGTGCCGATTCCATGACCTACCAGATCCCTGACTATGGAAAACCCAAAGGACTCCACGTAATCTTGAATTGCAGCAGAGATTTCATATAAATGATTGCCAGCTTTTGCATGTTTAATACCTTCATAGAAACTTTGCTTCGTTACCTCAATAAGTTTTCCTGCTTCCCGGCTGATTTCTCCAACTGCCCAGGTTCTTGCAGCATCGGATTGATAACCTTTGTAAATAACACCTGCGTCTAAGCTGACAATATCTCCGTCTTTTAAAATTGTATTCTTATTGGGAATACCATGTACTACCTGCTCATTAACGGAAACACAAATAGAAGCAGGAAAGCCGTTATAATTTAAAAAGGAAGGAATACAGCCATAGCTTCTGATTAATTCATCCGCTTTTTTATCAATATCCAAGGTAGTTATACCGGGCTTTATAAACTTCTCAAGCTCTTCATGTACAATTGCCAGGATATTGCCGGCTTCACGCATTAATTCAATTTCTCTTTCTGACTTAATTATTACTGACATAATCTCTCCTATGCATATTTATGCATTTTATGGATTTTTATTGTTCCAAAATATTTATAATAGCTTCAAAAACTTCAGACTTATCCTTGGTTCCGTCTACTTCAACCAAGACACCCTGTTTGGTATAATAGTCAATCAAAGGCTGCGTCTGATCATGATATACCTTTAACCGCTTTAATACCGTTTCGGTCTTATCATCATCTCTCAAAACAAGTTCCGCCCCGCATACGTCACAGATGCCTTCTACTTTTGCAGGAATGTGTTTTAAATGAAAAGTTGCGCCACAATTTAAGCAGGCCCTGCGTCCGGACATCCTTTCTACGATATTAGCATCCGGTACTTCGACATTCACAGCATAATCCACTCTTCCATTAATTGCTTTCAGTGCAGCATCTAAAGCTTCTGCCTGTGGTATTGTTCTGGGAAAACCATCTAATACACAGCCATTGGAACAGTCACCCTGCTTTAACCTGTCAACTACAAGAGCAACCACTAACTCATCGGGAACTAATAACCCCTGATCCATATAGGTCTTCGCTTTTTTGCCAAGCTCGGTATCATTTTTAATGTTAGCCCTGAAAATATCTCCCGTTGAAATATGTGGAATACTATACTTTTCTGCTATCCTTTTCGCTTGTGTGCCTTTACCTGCCCCAGGTGAGCCTAACATAATTATCTTCATTTCAACATTATCTCCTTCAAACACCCAGTCAAAGCGGATATCCAGGTCCGCTACCACCACCTGCTCATAACCTATTACGCAGCTTCACCGCTGTTTCATTGGGAGCCTGACTCCTACTGAAACAAGCAAGCCCATCCCCCGCCTCTCAAGCGGGGACTTCCTTGATAGGTTAAAATATTCTGATCACAAATGTATAATCTGCAAACGGCGGAGCAGAGCCCCGCCTATGCAAACTACATTATGCCTTAATCGTTTAAAAATCCTTTATAGTGACGGACTAACATCTGCGATTCAATCTGCTTAATTGTTTCGAGTACAACACCTACAATAATGATTAAGGAAGTTCCCCCAAAAGATACATCTGCATCAAAAGCTCCTGAAAAGAAAATAGGAATTACCGCTACAATCGTAAGGCCGACAGCACCTATAAAGATTACGTAATTCAATACTTTGTTCAAATAATCCGTAGTTGGCTTTCCTGGACGGATACCGGGTATAAATCCGCCTTGCTTCTTCATATTATTCGATACTTCAATAGGATTAAATGTAATTGAAGTATAAAAATATGCAAAGAATATCACCAATACGATATAAATTAATAATCCAATTGAATATTTAAACTCACCTAAGCTGGAAAAATTACACCAGGTACTCTGGTTTAATAAGTACAATACTTTGGGCCATAAATATGCTCTTGCCGGAGTTACTTGAAAAAATGATGATATAACAATCGGAAATTGCATTAAGGACCCGGCAAAGATTACCGGAATAACACCTGCAG
>JAATEU010000242.1 GCA_015655565.1 Clostridiales bacterium | reverse complement strand
TCCACAATGGCATATTCCATTTTAGTAAATTCAATCTCCTTCTCCTCATACTGTACACTTTTCTCCAGGTAATCAATCACAAGCCTGTCCTCAAATTTCAATTTTGTTTTCGCCCTGTGACGTTCCTCCCGTTTTAAATGGGCAATGATTCTGGCTTCCAGTTCTTTTAAGCTAAAGGGCTTTAAAATATAGTCGTCCCCACCGGAAAGCAAACCATTCACAAGGTCCTGCTCTTCCGCCTTCGCTGTCAAAAAAATAATCGGACAGGAAACTTTGTTTCGAATTCTACGGCATAATTCTAATCCGTCTATCTGTGGCATATTTACATCCAACAGAATAATATCCGGCGCAACTGAAATCTTTTCCAACGCCTCTTTTCCATCCACTGACAGATATATTGTATATCCTTTTAGTTCAAAGTAGCTTTTTAACATTTTTAGAAGCTCCCTATCATCATCAACCATTAAAATCTTATACATTTACATTTCACCTCTTGAAAGAAGTATATCAAAAAAATATCTATAATTAAACAATAATCTCCTAGAGCGTGTTGAAAAATCATTGCAAATTTCTGACCGTCCCACTTTGCGGTATGCTGCGTTCCAGCTTACCCATTCAGATCAGCAACAGCAGCTCCGGCTTTCCGATACCTTTACAACCGTTTCATCTTATTCATTGGTATCCCCAATAATATTCATCCCTAAATCTGAAAACAGGGGTTCTGCTTGCTTAAAAGCAGGCTTATTTTGCACCCTTGATAAAAGTATCATCCAGGGATGAGCTTAAATCGTCAGGAATAGCATCCAGCATTCCAACCTCCAATAAGAATTCTGCTGATGCCTGTAAAGTATATCCTAATGATGTATAATCCGTTCCTTCTTTGAAGGTTTCTTCATTCATTGGCTTATCAAAAATAGTAACTCCGTCTAACATAACCATGTATTCATCTTCTGTTAATTCTGCTCCATCACAGATTGCCTTAATGAAATCAGGGTCTTTCGCTTTTAATTTCTCAACGCCGTCAAACCAGGCGTTTACAATGGACTGAACTGCATCCTTACTGCTGTTAATAATATCCGTATGTACCGCAAGTGTATCCGGAATTAAACCAGGTGTTTCTTTCGTACTGTAAAGAAGATTTCCGCCGCCTTCAATTGCCATGGATAAAGTAGGTTCCCAAAGTACTGCTGCATCCACACTTCCTGCGATAAATCCAGGACCGGCATCATTGATGGTCATATTAGTAAATTGAACATCGTCTATTGTCATACCATTGTCTCCTAAAATTTTCAACAGAAACATATGCTCTAAGGTTCCTAATTCTGTTGCAACTGTCTTGCCTTTCAAATCCTGAATGGATTCGATTCCATCCTGAACTACCAGCCCGTCTGCCCCATAGGAATTATCATTAACCAACACCATTTTAAAATCAATCCCTTCCTTTAAAGGTGCTACTGCATCAGAAGCAGCAATACAAATACCATCTACCTGTTTGGAATTGAATGCTGTTAAGGAGTCGCTGTAAACCGGAAAAAATTCAATTTTTACCGTAACATCATTTGCTTCAAATATACCGGTATCCTGTACTCCGTACCATGCGTACCATCCTGACATTGGACTAACTCCTAAAATAAACGGATTTTCCGGAGTACCTTTTGCATTACTTCCTGCTTCACTTGTTTCTGATGTTTTTATGTCCTTGGAATCCCCGGCATTTTCTGAACAGCCGGTAAGCATAGAACCTGCCAATACCATAACTAAAACTACACTTAATAATGTCTTTTTCATAACTATTCCTCCTTTTTAATTTAATATCTTCTCGGAATCACTAATCCTGATTCTACAAGGCTTTCAGATCCTCTATTTATTGTTACCTGTTATTTCCGGCGGTCATACCGCCTGTCAAGATATTTTCATATCTGATTTTCTTTTCTATTATCCTAACCCTTTTGCTCTTCCAAAAAAGCACTTGGGAAACTATTATTACAATCATCAACCGTCGGTTTATACTTCTTTCTCCGAAATACTATATCTTAGCCCTCCCTCCATGGAAATAATATTTTATTAATTGTTACCATAATTCGGTCGGTAATAAGACCTAACAGACCAATTACCAGAATTCCCGTAAAAATCGCATCTGTCTTTAGAAATCTCTGGGCCTTAATAATACTGTAACCAAGTCCGGAATTGGCAGCTACCATTTCTGCTACTACCAGATAAGTCCACGCCCATCCAATCATCATCCTAAGAGTATCCATCATTCTTGGAAGGGTAGCAGGAATTAAAATTTTCACAATTGCCTGCCATTTTGTGGTTCCAAGGGTATATCCCGAGTTTAACAAATCATCACTTACAGAAGCGGCATCATCTGCAACCATTAATATCATCTGAAAAAAAGTCCCCATAAATAGTAATGCAACCTTGGCATCTTCACCAATACCTACCCAAACCATTACCAGTGGTACAAACGCCGGTACGGGCATGTACCTTATGAATTCACATAACGGACGGGTAATTGCTTCAAAGAAACGAAATATACCACATAGTATTCCGAACGGAACTGCAAGAACCGTAGCCACTACAACTCCAAAGAAGATACGCCGGCAGCTGATATAAATGTTGGGAAGCAACGTACCATCCTGAACCGATGTCATAAAATAATCCCAAACTCTTTTAGGACTCGGCAGAAAAACAGGAGCCACTAATTTTAAAGACGTCAATATTATCCAAATTAAATAAACGGCAGCAAAGGATGCAATTACTAAAATCAAATACTTCTGTTTACTGATTTTTCCTTTAATTTTAAACATTCACACATGCCTCCTTCTAAATTACATAATAGCTTCCATACCTGTTTCATTTGTCCTGATTCTTATTGAATTTGCCACCGGTATTACAAATATTTTTCTGTTACTGCACTAAACAATACTTTCTGTTTGCCCCTTCCTGTCACATTACGGGCACTCATGGAAGCAAATCCTTCCTTATATAATGCACCCTTTAATTTGAAATACCTATTTGGTCTTATTTATGATAATCAGCTGTTTCATAGGAACCTCCTTCCTACAGTTCAGTATTACCTGAACCGATTGTCATGTCTGCAAATATTCAATAGTATCTCTCCTCTTTATGAATTTTATAGACGGATACAAGCAATAACCTGCCCGGATACTACCTGATCACCTGGTTTCACATATATTTTTTCAATCGTGCCGCTTTCCTCTGCAATGAAAGGAAATTCCATTTTCATACTTTCTAAGATAACAAGAGTCTCGCCTTCTTTTACTTTCTGTCCTTCTTTCACCAGTACCTTCCACACACTGCCGGGTACGCTGCCAAGTACTGCATCACAGCCATCGATAATGGCCTCCTCCGCCAATTCCTTATTTTCCACATGCTCTGAAACAAATTCTGCAAGCCCAAGCGCCTTCCATCTCTCCCTTTC
>JAATEU010000386.1 GCA_015655565.1 Clostridiales bacterium | reverse complement strand
TTGCTGTATTATCTTTTGAAGCATTTTCTGATGAGAGCATATCAGGAAATGATAATACAAGCCGAAACATTCCTGCCATCAACAGTATTACGAGTCTCGCGGGACCAATTTCCTTAATACTGATCTTTTTCTTTACCTTATCCTTAGCCATAATTTCTCCTATTACAGTACGACAGGACCGATCATTGCTCCTGTATACTAATATTTATATTATCAGGGTTGATATTATAGAAGTCCGACAATAGGTTTTTTATATTTATTTCAATGGGTGAAAGTAAATCTCCTTCCATTCCTGCATCGGATTCCTCCTTTTTACCAATTTCAATCTTATCTATGTCTATATTATCAATATCCACAGAGTTTTCCTTGGTATCCGTTTTTACACAACCGGCCGTAATATCCAGTGACTGAAGATTACCAAAGGTTTTGCTGTTTTCATCCTCATCCACCGTCACCTCGATATTGGTCGGATATAAATCCTGTCCTTCTAAAAGATTACCGACCTGTTTTCCAATCTGTTCTTTGTATTCTCCTAATATAGCTGACATCTGATCTTCTTCCATATCCGTCAATCTTCCGTTCATATCCTCCGCTTCTGCCAGAAGGGAATTGGTGGTAAAATAATAGTCCATGGTTCTGTCTAACTGAAACAGTTTTAATAATGGAGTTATAACAAGAATCACTAAAATAATCCCGGTAATTAAGTTGATATATTTCTTATAGGAACTTTTTCCAATCAGATTTGTTATAATTGTTGTCAGTACAAGAAATGTGACCATATTTTTAACCCAGCTGTATATTTCGCCCATTTTTTCACTTCCTTACTTCTCCGCCTAAGAGGCGGGGGACTTCCTTGACAGACTAAACTATTATATCATTGCCTTACGTAGTGGTTGCTGCTACTATGGTAATCGTCAATAAAAATAATACGGCACCGACCAGTACGGTTTGCAGTAACAGGGCTGCGGCATCGGCGGAAGCTATGACACAGTTCAGCATACGCTTGTCCGAAATCGGCTGTACGGCGGCACTGCTGACCCGGTAAATAAGGGCAGTGACTGCCAGCTTAATGATGGGAAGGACGCAAATTATAATAATAACCATAACACCTGCCACTCCTATTGCATTTTTTAAAAGGACGCCTGCACCATATACACTTTCCGTTACACTTCCTAATACATCCCCCACGCCGGGTATGGCACCTGCAACCTTAAGCAGGGTTGATTTTTTAATACTGTCTGCCACAGGTAAAATCAATCCCTGTATCGTATTAAATCCTACCACAAAACCTACCATGGTTTTTAGCAGCCATTTGATTACAATGGATAAAAGCTCCGCAAGCTTTGATAACAAATCCTCCTTAGAAAGATTATTTGCCATTGATACAATCAAATAAATATTTATCATGGGAATAATTAATTTAATTAACAATACATCAACGAATGTAATTAAAACCAAGGCTGCCTGATAATAAACCATTGAGGTTCCGGCACTGGATACAAATGCTACGGATAAAAAATAAGCAGGCACCAAAGCTTTCATAAAATCAAGTACTGCCGATATGGTATTGGAAGCCAATGTGGCAGCTGATACAAAAGAGGCGGTAAGTACGGAAAATAAAAGCAGATAAGCCACGTAAAATCCGGTTTCAGCAACCTGGGTGTTCTGGAACGCATAAGAAAAATTAGTAAAAACCGCAGCAATCACTGCAATGGATATTAAACTTGTCAGGGTCCCTATATTAGCTTTCACTTCATTTATCACAGCATCCTTAATATCATTTCCAATCTGCTGTAAGGAAAATTTCTTTTCACCGGTTATTAATTGCGTTACATACTCTTCAAAATTTATTTTTTCCTCCGATGCCAAAACATCGTCAATGACCTGCTGTATTTCATTATAATCAAAATCCGGATTACTGTCTCCGTCAGCCTCATTGGCATATACCTTTTCCTTCAGGAAAAGCAGAAGGAAAATAATAAGCAGAAAAAATAATGATTTTATTAATTTCCGGACTCTTTTCGTAAAAAAGATCATTTTAGAATCCTCCCCTTACCGGCTAAGCTGTTAAAAACTCATTAATAGTATCCAACAAAGCCAATAAGATAGGCATTCCTGTCGCCAGTATAGTTAATTTACCTACCAATTCAATCTGATTGGCTACTGCAGTATGCCCGCAATCCTTGCAAATATTAGAAGAAAACTCAGCAATATAAGTAATACCTATTATCTTGATTAATATGGTAATATAAGTTTCATTAAGACTGATATAGGTCTGGATTTTTTTAATAGTATTGATAATAATCTCTAATTTATTTACTCCCAGGTAAAAGATAAGAATGCATCCTGCAAGGCTTATGTATACAGCATATTCAGATTTACTGCTCTTAAATTGTATCGCCATTAAAACTACAATAATCCCGATTAAAGCAATTTGAATCATTTTGATGCTCCCTTCTTCTTATAAGGTAAATAAATTCCTGATTATTTCAAACAGCTCGGATATATATGGCACTATCCAAAACAGCACCAGGATCAGTCCCGCTAATGTGGTTAGGAATGCCTGCTCTT
>JAATEU010000362.1 GCA_015655565.1 Clostridiales bacterium | reverse complement strand
GTTTGCTAAAAAATCATCGATAATTAATATTTTATCTTCCGGATTCAGGAATTTTTTAGATACTATGACATCATAAGTTTTTTTAAGTGTAAATGATTCTATCTTAGTAGAATAAACTTCACCGTCAATATTGATACTTTGCGCCTTTTTTGCAAAAACTACCGGTACATTGAAATATTGTGCCGTAATACAGGCGATTCCTATTCCTGAGGCTTCAACAGTTAATATCTTATTAATCTCACAATCAGAAAAAATATGCTTAAATTCTTTTCCAATTTCATTAAATAATTGAATGTCCATCTGATGGTTTAGAAAATTGTCAACTTTAAGTACATTTCCATTTTTCACATTACCATCTTTCAGAATTCTTTCCTGTAATAATATCATCCCAGTAACCTTTCTTTCATTACCTATTTATGTATAAATCCTGACTTATTTTTGATTATACAATATTAATGGGATGATTACAATTATTTTTAAGTTATTTTATGAAATCCTTGAATGAACAATGAATGAAACGCTAAATGAATATGAAATTTTACGCTTTCTTAAAACCGGCAAATATTCAGGGTGATATTTTCAAATATTGCACATTGCACACACCAAATGATTATGTGATAAATATTGACACCGCTGCAAGAAAGAGAATGAAACTGTTTATCACTCAGCTTAGTCCAAATTCCCAAAAAATCTTTTACTTTTAATTAATACCATTAACAGCCTCTTTCATGGATTTCACATATTCGTAGACTGCCTTTTCACTATCCTTTCCATTCCGGACCACGATTTTAACAATGGCACTTCCAACAATGGCACCGTCCGAAAGGGCTGCAAACTTAGCGGCCTGCTCCGGTGTGGAAATTCCAAAGCCAACTGCGCAGGGTACCTTAGTTGTTTCTCTTACTAACCTGACCATAGCCTCAATATCCGTTTTAATTTCTGTCCGGACTCCGGTAACGCCCATAGAGGATACACAATAGATAAACCCTTTTGCATTTTCAGCAATCTTTTTGATCCGTTCCCTGGAGGTAGGTGCAATTAGAGAAATTAAATCAATGCCATATTTAT
Source organism: Clostridiales bacterium (assembly GCA_015655565.1). Lineage (GTDB taxonomy): Bacteria > Bacillota > Clostridia > Lachnospirales > Lachnospiraceae > Anaerocolumna. The sequence continues at coordinate 4,169 of JAATEU010000362.1, read as the reverse complement.
CACAAGCCGGCTCCAGCTCTTCCTTTTCTTCATAGGGCAAATCCGGGACAATGATTCCGTCAATACCGGTTTCCCTGCATTTTAACATAAATTTTTCTTTGCCATAGGTATAGATGGGATTGATATAGGTTAAAAAGACAAGCGGCACCTGGACTTTTTTACGGACTGATGCAACCATATCAAACAATTTATCCGTAGTACAGCCTGCCGTCAGTGCCCTCTCATTGGCTTCCTGTATGACAATGCCTTCTGCTATGGGGTCTGAGAAGGGTACTCCGATTTCAATAAGATCCGCTCCCGCCTCTTGCATGGCATAAATTAATTTTTCCGTAGTTTCCAGATCCGGATCCCCACCCGTTACAAAGGCAATAAATGCCTTACCATGATTAAATGCATTTCCGATTCTACTCATAAATATCTACCCCCCTGTATCTTGCAATGGCCGCTACATCCTTATCTCCGCGTCCGGATATATTGATTACAATGATCTTATCCTTTTCCATTTCAGGTGCCGCTTTCATTGCATAGGCTACCGCATGGGCACTTTCAACCGCTGGAATAATTCCTTCCGTACGGGACAGATACTCAAAAGCTCTGACTGCTTCCTCATCGGTAACGGGAACATATCTGGCACGCCCCGTATCGTTAAGCATGGCATGTTCCGGCCCGATGCCCGGGTAGTCAAGCCCGGCTGAAATCGAATAAACAGGAGCAATCTGTCCATATTCATCCTGGCAGAATAAGGATTTCATTCCATGGAAGATGCCCTCGCTTCCATTGGCAATGGTAGCTGCATTTTTTGGATTATCCACTCCAAGGCCCGCAGCTTCGCAACCGATTAATTCCACTGATTTATCACCGATAAATTCATAAAAAGCCCCCATGGCATTACTGCCGCCCCCAACGCAGGCTATTACTGCGTCCGGAAGTCTGCCTTCCTTCTCCTGTAATTGTTCCTTTATCTCCCTTCCGATGATCTTTTGAAAATCCCTTACAATGGTAGGAAACGGATGGGGCCCCATGACCGATCCGAGTACGTATAAGGTATCCTCCACCCGTTTTGTCCATTCCCGCATGGTTTCATTAACAGCATCCTTAAGGGTCATGGTTCCGCTTGTCACGGGATGGACCTTAGCTCCAAGAAGTTCCATCCGGAATACATTCAGTACCTGGCGCTCCGTATCCTCCTTACCCATAAAGATATCACATTCCATTCCCATAAGTGCGGCTGCCGTCGCGGTAGCAACTCCATGCTGCCCGGCACCGGTTTCTGCAATTACTCTGGTTTTACCCATTTTTTTTGCCAGCAATACCTGACCGAGTACATTATTAATCTTGTGGGAACCCGTATGGTTTAAATCTTCCCTTTTCAGATAAATTTTGGCACCGCTTAAATCCTGCGTCATTTTTTCCGCATAATACAAAAGGGAAGGCCTGCCTGCGTAATTTTTGTATAAATCATTTAATTCATTTACAAACTGAGGGTCATTTTTATAAAATTCATAAGTACTTTCTACTTCCTGTACCGCATTCATTAATGTCTCCGGAATATATTGACCGCCATATTGTCCAAATCTTCCTTTTTTCATTATCTTCCTCCTACTTCCTTATTTTCTGCTTCCAGGCATTCTGCTTTTTATTTTTTGATTTTTGCTTTCTGATTTTTTGCTTTCAGTTTTTTTATTTTCTAATATTTTTACAGATTATATTCTTCCTCCCTGCTTTCTATTATTTACACCTTTCCGTTTCGTACAATTTCAATAATCTCTTTTATTTTTTTATCATCCTTTTTGCCGTCCGTCTCCACACCGCTGCTGATATCTACACAATATGGACGGCAGTCTTTCACTGCCTTAAGGATATTTTCAGCGTTTAATCCACCGGCTAAAAAAAACGGTTTACAGGTGGCGGGTATTAATCCCCTGTCAAAGGATAAACCGCTTCCGCCATACCTATCCTTAGTGTAGGTGTCCAACAGCAGATAATTGCAGGGCAGAGCCTGCATAGCCTCAATCTGCCCGGCGGATTGTACACGAAGGGCCTTAATAATGGCATTGGGTACCAGGCTTTGAAGCTTTCTGAGATAGGACTCATCTTCATCTCCGTGTAACTGCACCAGATCTATTACCTTCTCCCTGCATAATTTAACAATATGCTCCATAGGTTCATTTACAAACACGCCGACCGCCTGAATCCGGTTATCCAATGACTTCTTAAGCTGTACAGCCAATGCATCATCAATTTTTCGTTTACTTTCCGCAAATATAAAGCCTGCATAATCCGGTTGGTAGTTATTTACATATAAGATATCCTCCATAGTTTTTAAACCGCATATTTTAATTTTCGTCATAACTGCCTCTCAATTCCTTTAAGACTTTCTTTTTATCCGGACTTCGCATCAGGGTTTCACCAATCAATGCCGCATTTACCCTTGCTTTTCTTAAAATATGAATATCCTCAGGGGTTTTTATCCCGCTTTCCGCTACAAAAAGTATAGGCTCCGGAACTAATTTTCTCAGGCGTTCGCTGTTATGGATATCTACCTCAAAAGTTTTAAGGTTCCGGTTATTTACACCGATCATTCTGGCACCTGCATTAACTGCTGCCTTAACCTCTCCTTCATCATGGGCTTCAACCAAAGCTGACAGCCCTAAGGAATCACATAGCCTTATATATTCCCCGACTGTTTCCTGATTCAACAGGGAACATATAAGCAATATGCAGTCTGCACCTATTACTTTACCCTGATATATTTGATAAGGCTCCAGAATGAAATCCTTACGCAGAACCGGAATGCTTACATTTTTTTTAATTTCCGATAAATATTCATTACTGCCCTGAAAAAAATCCGGTTCCGTCAGCACGGATATGCAGCCTGCCCCTGCCTGCTCATAATCCTTCGCAATCTCCACATATGGGAAATCCTCTGCAATCACTCCTTTGGAAGGCGATGCTTTCTTTACTTCACATATAAAATTAATGTTCCCATTGTTAATAGCTGCTTCAAAAGGAAAATCCTTATTCCTATCAAGCTCTAATGCCATCTGTTTCATTTTTTCTAAAGGAATCTGCTTTTTCTCATTTTTTATCCGCATTCTTGTGGCGGCCGCAATTTTGTCCAGTATCATTATTTCCATACCTTTCTCACTCTGCATAATTCAGAAAGCCTTTCGTCCTGTTCAGAAAGCCTTTCTTTTTATTCAAAAAGCCTTGTGTTTTGTCCAGAAAGTTTTTCTTTTTGTCCGGAAAATCTTTCTTTTTATTCAGAAAGTCTTTCTCTTTGTCTGAAAAATCTTTCTTTTTATCAGAAAGTCTTTCTCTTCACTTTTTCCGGTATCTCACTCAATATTCAGTTTTACTTGAATTTATCTGCTTCTATAACAGTATTTTGTTTAGCATAATTACCGGTTTGTCAGTTTAATAAATCTCTCTAACTGTGCCATTGCTTTACCGCTGTCAATGACATCTGCCGCCTTTGCTACAGCTTCCTTTATAGTCATATTATCTTTTACCATATAGATGCACGCTGCCGCATTCATAAGTACGGCATCCCGTTTTGGCCCCTTTTCTCCCTTTAAAATGTCCCGGGTTATGTCCGCATTTTCTTTAGGGCCTCCACCGACCAAATCTTCTTTCCTGCATTTTACAAACCCGAATTGTTCCGGCTCCAGCTTATAGGAAGCAACCTGGCCATCCCTGATTTCACAGCAGGTAGTAGGTGCACTCAGGGAAATTTCATCAATTCCATCATTTCCATAAACTACGATGGCACGTTTCACTCCCAGGTTAACTAAAACCTTAGCTAACGGTTCTACTAAGCCCTCGTCATATACGCCTAATAACTGCATATTGGCTCCGGCCGGATTGGCAAGGGGTCCTAATATATTAAAGATGGTGCGGATTCCCAGCTCACGCCTGACCGGTGCGACATATTTCATAGCGGTATGATAACTTTGGGCAAACATAAAACATAACCCGATTTCGTTTAAAATTTCTGCGCTCTGTGCCGGACTTATGAGAATATTAACACCTAATGCCTCTAAAACATCGGCTGCGCCGCATTTACTGGATACACTCCGGTTGCCATGTTTTGCCACAGGTATCCCGGCTGCAGATACCACCAGGGAAGCAGTGGTTGAAATATTAAAGGTATATGCCTCATCACCGCC
>JAATEU010000448.1 GCA_015655565.1 Clostridiales bacterium | reverse complement strand
TCTGCTTCTCGCAGGCAGCATGTCTGAAGTTAGCAGTGGGACCTCCTACATCATTAATGTAGCCTTTAAAATCCTTGTCCCATATCAGATGATTTGCCTCGGCAAGTATGGATTCATGGCTTCTGGCCTGCACAATTCTTCCCTGATGAAAGGTTAATGCACAGAAGCTGCATCCGCCAAAACATCCTCTGTTGCTGGTTAAACTGAACTTTAATTCTTCTATGGCCGGGATTCCGCCCAGGGGGATATAAGACGGATGATAATCCCTCATAAACGGCAAAGCATATACCCGGTCCATTTCCGCCTGGGTCAGGGGTTTGGAGGGCGGATTCTGTATTACATATTCATTATCCCCATACTGTTCAATTAATCTTTTTCCTGAATAGGGATCTGTATTGCAGTACTGAACATAAAAACTTTGGGCAAATTTTTCTATGTTTTCTTTAATGTCCTTAAAAGCAGGCAGGGCAACCGCATCGTACACGGATTCTAAATCCTTGGTTTTATATACGGTTCCGTCTATAAATGTAACATCCTTAATATAAATGCCGCTATCTAATGCATCCGCTATCTCTACAATGGAATGCTCTCCCATGCCATAGGAAATAATATCTGCCTGGGAATCCAGCAAAATGGAGCGTTTCACAGTATCGCTCCAGTAATCATAATGCCCCAGCCTTCTTAAACTGGCTTCAATTCCGCCAATTATAATCGGTACATTTTTATATACCTTCCGAATCAGATTACAATATACAACAGTTGCCCGGTCCGGCCTTTTATCTGTAGCACCGCCGGGAGAATAGGCATCCTGGGCTCTTCTTTTCTTAGCAACCGTATAATGATTAACCATGGTATCCATATTGCCGCCGCTGACTAAAAAGCCCAGCCGCGGTGTTCCAAGAGCTGTAATGCTGTCACTGTTCTTCCAATCCGGCTGTGCTATCATACCAACCTTATAATCATGGCTTTCCAAAACTCTGCTTATAATTGCAGGACCAAAAGAATGGTGATCCACATAAGCATCCCCAATGACAAATACAAAATCGCATTGTTCCCATCCCCTTTTTTCCATATCCTCTTTGCTGATTGGTAAAAAATCTTTTATCATTTATATTAACGCCGGTAAATGCTGCAAAATTCATATACTATATTACAGGTACTAAAACCCAGGTTCCCATAATCAAATGCAGGTTGGAAAAACAACGCCTTTTACCGGAAGATAAAAAAGTCTCTTCCGATAAACTATATTACAGGAATCAAAAACCTGTTCCTATCATCAGATAACGGCGAAAAACCGTCGCCTTTCTGTGATTACCTGCATAAGATTGTGATTTATATTTCACAGATAACTTCTGTAAAATATTCATTAATAAACCGGATATTTTGCAACAGTCCCTTCTCCTTTCAATTAGAACGGTTAATAGGTAATTGCGAAACTATATAGTTTTCTGAATATACCATACAATTAATACGAATTTCATAGCTTCAGTTGCCTTTAGGGCAAGATTCAGCTCTGAAATTGTATTAATTGCATAGTATATAAATACAATAATCTTGTTTCGCAATTACCTAAGAACGGTTAATAGTCATATTAACTTAGTATAACGTATTAGTAGTAAATAGTCGATAGTTAATTTGTGCAGAAATTTAGTTACGCTGCCGGATTATACCATTTTTGCGGGTTCTTCGGAATCCGTATTTTTGATTTCCTGATAGAAAAAAAAGAGTAAACTGTACCCTTTGTCAAGGACAATAAAAAAGAGATAAACTGTACCCTGATAATACAACACAGCCTCTTTTTCTGTGTCTTACTATCAGGGTACAGTTTATCTCTTCCCTAATACCTATATTCAATGGTTTATTTTGTTTTAAATTATTTTACAAAATCTGCGGCATTTGTACCTGCAATACGTCCGAATACTACCGTATCTGTCAGCGCATTTCCGCCTAAACGGTTGCTTCCGTGAATACCGCCTGTCACTTCACCGGCAGCATACAGGCCTGAAATTACATTTCCGTTTGTATCCATAACCTGGGCTTGTTCATTTATTTGCACACCGCCCATGGTATGGTGTACTGTTGGTACCCGGAGAGCCGCATAAAAAGGTCCCTTGTTTATACCGTCGTTTATACCATCTGTATCTGTAAATAAAGTACGTCCGAATTCATCGGTCTTTCCTTTTAAATCCCCGCCTTTACAGTAACGGTTGTAATTTTCAACACCTGCTGTCAGATTTTTAGCAGGAACATTCATAAGTTCTGCAAGTTCTTCTAAAGTATCAGCTTTTAAGGCGCGTCCGGCAGCTACTAAATCTGCTATACTTTCACCAAAGTTATTTAATTCGTTGCCTTGAGGATAGGTATCGCTGTCCATTACAATATACATTTTTGTTTCCGGCTGCTCAAATAATGCCAGGGTCATTTCATCACGGCGTCCGCCTTCATTTACAAAACGATTTCCTTCTAAATTTACGAAAATACGGCTTTCTACAGCATGTTCAATGTTGCCGGAAAGACTGCCGGTTTCAGGATCTCCCAGAGGTAATAATTGAATATTTCCCATCTGCACCAGATTAGCTCCTATAGCCTCTGCCATAATGATACCATCGCCTGTAATTCCGCTTGTATTGGTGCTGGGAATGGATTCGTCAAGGGCAGGCCATTTTTTGGTTATTTCATTATATTTCATACGCATTTCAACATTTCTTCCAAAACCGCCGGTTGCTAATACCACACCATTTACGGCCTTTACCGTTACCGTATTGCCGGTTTTCCCAGTACAGATAACTCCGGTCACAACTCCGTCTTCGACGATTATTTCCTCTGCCGTAGTATTGTATGCCATTGTAATTCCGGTATGTGTATCAATATAGTTTTGATAGGTCTTAAAGAAGCCGGTTCCTTCGGGTTCAACCGGTTTGTGTGCACGGGGCCACATACCGCCTGTAACCGTAAACACTCCGTCATAGAACTCCATACCAAGGCTTTTAAGCCATTCCACACCTGACCATGCATTATTTACAAGGGTATGTACCAGTACCGGATCCCCTTCCTGATCACCGCCGTCAAAGGTTTGATTGTAATGTTTTTCAACACTGTCATTATTTGCAACAGCAGTTTCACTTCCTTCCTCTACCGCATTAAGGGCGCCGCCGGATAGAATGGTATTGCCGCCCATTTTACCGGTCTTTTCAATTACAATTACTTCTTTGCCTGCCTGATTTGCAGTAACAGCCGCAGCCATACCCGCACCGCCGGCACCGATAACAACTACATCGGCCGTAAGTTCCTGGTCTTCTATTTTTTCTTCATCCTTTTTTATAGATAGTAATTTATTGATGCCTTCTTCACTAAGCCCGGCTTGTTTTAAACATTCCTTTACCCCTTCTATAACAGCATTGCTTGTAAGGGTTGCACCTGAAACAACATCTACGCCCAGACCCTGGATTTCAAGGATTTCTGCGGGTATAGATTCTACTGCCGGTTCACCGACACCAGATGTTTCCTGATGGTCAATCTGGATATCAAGAATTTCTGTTTCTGACACCGTAACATTAACTGTCATCTCGTGCATACCGGTAACGGTAGCAGAATAGGTACCTGCTGTATAAACTGCCCCTTCATTGGATGAGGCACTCTGCGTCAGTACACCGCTTGGTGCCGGATTACTGACAGAACTGCTCTTTGAACAGCCTGTAAGCGCAGATGCCGCCAGCATTGCTGCCAGTCCAAAAGTTATTATTCTTTTGCCGGTGTTCCTAAATAAATTCTTTTTCATAACTTCCTCCTTTTTATACAAAAACAGAACATGTTCTAAAACTAGTGTACTGGTATGTTAAATTTATAACATATTTGTCGAAAGAATGCAATACCGGCTGCTACTTTGCTGTTACTGGATTTATAAGTAATCTGCACTCCACCGACTGCATCGGAGACTGTCTTTTGAGACAACCGGGATACCGCTTCCAACCAGGAAAGTAAGGTAAGCGACTGTTCCTACTGACTGTACCCCTCATCTCCTGCTTCATCATCACTTTCCTGTTTTTGTGACTTTAGAGGTTTCTTTCGTATCTTTAATCTGACCCGACCAATTAAGTCCAAATGCATAGTTATACACATTTCCGTCTGCATCGACATAGCATTCCATATCCTGCGGAACATCTTCTTTTTGAAGTTCTACCGTCTCCATATTTGCGGGCTGCTGCATAGGAAGTAAACCTGACGGTTCTATAACACCCGCAATAATTTCAACTGCCGCCTGGTCCTGGACGCTATAGCCCAATACAATCGCATCCGCTAAAGGTTCCACTTCTGACCACACCATCGGGTTAGATGCTTTCATATAAACGACAACCGGCTTTCCATCCATATCAGCATAAACTGCTTCTAATAAATCCAACATATCTTCATTTTGAGTAGTGACCGATTTCCCTTTATAAGAACGGTTTGCCGCATTATCAACATATAAAATTTCACCTGTTGCGGAATCAATAAATTCTTTTCCCGGATCACTGGCAATTGCCGTTTCCCTTGCTTTTGCTGCGGTATATTCACGATATTGCAAAGAAATTGGAAAATAACCATTTCCACCCGCTTCAAGATCCTCTGTACTATATCCGGCGCCGCTGTCCGGTTCACTCATCCCGACAATTGCAAAGTCCGCCTCTGCCGGATTATCCGTTATATTGTAATACTTAGAAAATGCTTCTGCAGAAACTGTCAGGGCCTTGGTTTCCGTTGTCTCGCCTGAATACCGGTTCTTTGTTACAGCCGTATTTTCAGGAACATAAACCGTCAATTTTCCGGCTGATTCATCATATTGGGAAATAACATTATTTTTATTTTTCAGCATTACAATGGATTTTAATTGTGCATCAAATCCTGCTTCCATGTATTCCGAAGACCCGACTGTTGCAGCCGATTCAGCCGGATCCAAATAGGGACTTTCAAATAAGCCCGTATTAAAAATATTTGTTAATAATCTTCTTGCAGAATCTGCAAATCTTTCATCCGTAAACGTCTGTCCATATTCGTCAACCATCCTATCATAAGCTTCCATAATCGGTGCAATTTCTTTATTTCCGCCGAACTGATCAACACCTGCCAGTAAAGCTTTGTAATGACGTTCTGCCACAGTAAGGTTTTCAACACCCCAGCACATCCCTTCAAATGTCCAGTCTCCGGTACTGTCTGCAGTAATCCACCAATCCGTGCATACGACACCATCAAAATTATATTTGTCACGAAGTAAATCTCCAATAATATATTGGCTGAAGCCATTGCCGACATTTTCACCATTTTCCGTATCTATATTGTATGAAATAGTGTAATACGGCATAACTGCCGATGCCATTTTTGTGCTGCCTTCCAAATTAAATGCTCCTTCTGTAAATGGAATTAACTATTCTTCAAAATTGCCGCCGGGATATACCGCATATTTACCGTATCCGTAATGTCCGTCACGTCCGCCTTCTTCCGGGCCGCCGCTTGGCCAATGCTTAACCATTGCATTAACGGAATTCATACCCCATCCGGTTTCAGAGCCGTCCGATGTCTGGAATCCATCCACATAGGCACGCGCCATATCAGCCGCCATTGTGCTGTTTTCACCAAAGGTGCCGCTTACGCGGTTCCATCTTGGTTCCGTTGCAAGATCAATCTGCGGGGATAAGGCGGTTGTAATCCCCAACGCCCTATACTCTGTTGATGCTACTTCACCAAACTCTTTTACAATAGCCGGATCAAAGGTTGCTGCCAATCCCATAGAGGAAGGCCATAAAGAAATATCCCCTGCACTTCCGTCTTTATATTCCGCTGTCTGTGAAGAACCTGCATCATTTTCTGGGATCACTGCTGTTATTGAAGGGAATGCCATAGTCTATGCCCTCCACCAGTTTTTGCATATTATTATTCCACTTTGCTGCAATTTCTGTACTGGCTACCGTTCTAATCACAAGGTGGCGGATATTATTATCAATAATAGCTTCAACCGTAGCAGCGGCATCCGTAGATGTGCCTGTAACTGAAATTCCGGAAACTTCTTCTGATGAAATTGCCGGATGTGGGCTATACAACATTAAACCGGCGATTGCTTCAATTCCATCTTTTCCATCTCCAACCATTATGTCAGCCAAGCCGGTTGCTCTTGTTTTTGTATCTAAACGCCAATCTTCATATGTATCAAGCTTCCCGTTTTTGTTCAGATCTTTGAATGCATAACCGTCATCTTTCAGAAGTGTTACGCCGGATTCCGGTGAATACGTTAATGTTTTTCCATCCTCCTTAGTAACCATATTGTACCCATTTCCGAAATCCGTGACCACATATTTTTCTTCTGCAGCATAGGTATTAATACTGGGATTTGATATCAGTATGGCACTAACCAGCACAGATACAAATCCACGTTTTAAATAATTTCCCTTCCCATATTTTCTCATATTCATGTTTCTTACCTGTGATTTTTTGTAACCCCTGAACCTTTTCATTATAAATAATTCCTCCTTTTTTTATTATAACTTCTCGGAATCTCTAAGCCTGGTTTTACAAGGCTTTCAGATTCTTTCCGATTGGGCTGCCAAGCTAAAAGGATGTCCGCTTCATGCCACTCTTAGTGGTTTCCTCCGAATGATACTCCAGTATTGCTTTGCAATGCCGATTTAAAAATGTTTTCCATGACCCTGACCCTCTCAATGGATTCCCCAAAATCTGCATTTTCCCTTTTACAATCCATTACGTCACAAAAAAACGCAAGCTGGTTTGCATAAAAATTTTGAGGCGGGAAAACAATTTTATTCTTAACCCCGCTGTTGTAATCTTCCTCTTCCATATAGAATTTGACGTTATTATAAATGCATCGGAAGAAGTCTTTGACAATGAGCCTCCCTTTTTCAAATTCCAAAGTATGCGACGCCCGATACGGTTTTTCAAAGGAAGCTTCCAATTGTATTTCCACTCCATTTTCATAGGTCAAACCGGCAATAAAGCTCCAGTCGCACCCATTGGGACCGTTAAATTCCGAGTGAGCTGTAAGTTTTTTAAAATCCAGTCCCAAAAGACATTGAACAAATTGCAGCCAGTATGAGCCCACATCATAAAAGCAGACCCCGCCCATATCAGGACTGGAGCGGTAGTTTCCTTCAAAATTATTCCGGGGTATGAAACATATACTTGAACTTATGCTTTTTAAGCTCCCATACTTGCCTTGAAGTATCATATCCTTCACCGCCCTTTGCCAGGGATGATGCTGTACCATTACTGCTTCAAGAAGGCATACCTGACTTTTGTTTCTCATCTTTTCAATTTTCAGTGCCTCGCTGTAGGTCATACACATCGGCTTTTCCAACAGAACGTGCTTTTTATGTCTCATTGCCTCTATTGCCCACTGACAATGAAAGCTGTTGGCCAATGAGATATATACAATATCTATATCACTGCAATCCAGCAGTTCTTCATAATCTTGAAAAGCACGGCGTATGTTGTATTTTTCAGCATACTCCCCGGCTCTCTCGTAATCCCCGGCCGCACAGCCATACACCTCAGCACATTCCACCTGCTTTACTGCATGAATAATCGCCGGTATGCATATTTTAGAGCAACCCAAAAGGCCAATTTTCTTTTTTTCCATTATGACCACCTCTCATAAGAATCACAAATCGCTGTAGTATCTTGAACACGCCGCACATACTGGAAACAGGTTCTTCCTCGTGTATTTTCTAAACCGGTTCAGTCTTTCCCCGTTCCAAATGTCCAGAATACTCTCTCTGTAGATATTCCCTATGGTATAATCGTAAAATGTATGGCAGGGAGTCACATCCCCATTGGCACATATTTCAACATACAGCCACGGAAAAGAACAGCTTGACCTTTTATCAATCATTCTATCCCAGCCGGCAGAATAAAAGCTCTTCAGATTGTCTATATCCATAGTCTTGGGATAGCCTATGACATTGATACCCTTTTCCCTGCAGTAACTTCTGACGCTGTTTACCTGCCGGATCAATTCCGGGATATCAATATCCTTAAAGTCGTTAATATTCCTTACAAGGCCCCTTGCACAAGAGGTGTCCTCAACTCCGAATTCAGATTTAAATATTTGTGAATATCTTTCACAGCAGGACTCCGTAATATAAAGCTGAAACTCAATGCTCACCCAGCTAAGTATTGAAGTATCCAGTTCATCAATAAAAAAATGCTCTACATACTTGTAGTTGAGAGGGGTTACAACCATGGTGACACCAAGCATGGGAAACTTTTTACCACGTTCTTCTCTGGTTTCATAAAGTTTTCTTAACCCGGCAACCGCCTTTTTATAGACACCTTTACCCCTTTGTGTATCGTTTATTTCTTCCGGCCCGTCAATGGACACCCAAATTCTCCTGGACTCGTTTTCCACCAGCATATCAGCATACTTTTCGAGAAGGGTTCCGTTAGTGGGGATATCTACGCTGCATTCATAATACTTGATTGCAGAAAGTACCTCATCAACCTGAGGGTATAACAAGGGTTCTCCTCCAAAAAGTTCAAAATACGGTTTTGCTTCCCGGCAATCTGAAATCACTTTTTTTATAATGCCAACGTCAAGCTGCTCCAAAAATTTCTTTTCGAGGTAAGAGCCTTCCTCTCCCCATTCATAGCACATTTTGCAATGCAAATTGCACCTCTCCAGCAGTTGAAAAACTACCCATCTCGGGTAAGGATATATGGAAGATTTAGCTTTCGTTAAATTATTATTTATCATATTAACCTTTCTGTCTGCGACTTGCTTGCAGACGTAAATTCAATAATTGAATGTGCTGTTCTTTCAACCTAACTAGAGTGTGTTTGAAAAATGCTTGTGCCGGGCTGGCCGCTCCACTTTGTGGGAGGCAAGGAGCAATTTGGGAAGCGTAGTAGGGCTACGTTTCCAAAATTTCGCCGCAGTATACCGTAAAGTGGTGCGGCCAGAGCGGTGCAATGATTTTTCAAACACGCTCTAACATTCTGCTGCACGCTCC
>JAATEU010000305.1 GCA_015655565.1 Clostridiales bacterium | reverse complement strand
AAATTGCTGATATTGCGTTCGACAAAGGAAACCATAGGTTTGTAACCTTCAACTGTTACACCGCCATAGATTTTTTTAATTTTTTCACTGGTAACCAATTCGTCAATATCACGGCGAATGGTATTTTTAGAAACATGAAATTCTTCACACAATTGATCAAGAGTTACAGTTTTTTCTTGATAGATATATTTTAGGATACTATCTAATCGTTTGGATCTCAAAGGTATTACACCCTCTTTCTATTATATATTAAGGATATCCTTATTACTAAATTAATAGTATTATATCTAATTTTTTTATAGAAAGCAAATAGTATTTTTAATAACATGATCAACACGTAATAATAATATGACAATTATGTAATCAAAAACGGAATACCAATTATAAAAATATATTTAGAAAAGGCTGATTCGGTATAAAATTTATATAATAGACCCATAATTACAGTACTGCTGAAAATTACTTATTCATTTCTTGAAGTTCGATAATATTAAAAAAGATATATAATAAATAGTGCTTGACTATTGGTTAAGTATGTGTTATAAAATGAGTATATTATTAATATATTTATTGACTATTTGAGTATATTATTTATAAATTTTAGTGAAGAGGTGGTTAATGTGTCACTTATTAATATGTCTGCCTTACTAAAAGAAGCTGAAGCAGATAATTATGGTGTTGGAGCTTTTAGTGTTGCAAACATGGAGATGGTTATGGGCGTTATTAAGGCAGCAGAAGAATTAAAATCACCAATTATACTGCAAGTTGCTCAAGTACGGCTTCCATTTTCTCCGCTCTCCATTTTTGGCCCTCTCATGCTGGCAGCAGCGAAAGAAGCAACAGTACCTGTTGCAGTGCATTTGGATCATGGTTTAGACATAAATACGATAAAACATGCGCTTGATTTGGGATTTTCCTCTGTAATGATAGATGCGTCCCAGCTGCCAATCGAAGAAAATATTAAGATAGTTAAGAAGGTGAAAGACCTTGCGGGATCATATGAAGCGGACGTTGAAGCTGAAGTCGGCCAATTAGCCGGCAGTGAGGATGATAGTGCAGATCATGAAATGTTATATTCTCGTCCGGAGGAAGTACAGAAACTTTATGAGGAGACGAAATTAGAGGCCATAGCACTTTCCATTGGAAATGCACATGGCTTATATAAAAGGGAACCCAGGCTTAATTTTGAGATTCTTGCCAGGGCCCGTGAAAGAGTACCGGTTCCATTGGTTTTACATGGTGGATCCGGCATTAGTGATGAAGATTTTAGAAGATGTATTGCTGGTGGAATCCGAAAGATTAATGTTGCAACAGATACGTTTCTTTCGGTAGAGAGATTGGTAAGGGAATATTGCAAGGAAGAAAGAAAAGATTATTTCAGGATGAGTGCTGCAATGGTTCAAGGTGCTTATGAGAGTATCAAAAGGCACATTTTGATATTCCAAAGTGATGGTAAAGCCAAATAAATAGCAGCAAGCTGCGTATCAGGTTATTAGCAGGCAGCGGCAGCGGACCTGGAATATCCGTTTGACTCAATAATAAGAAAGGAAGGGAAAGATGGCCTACGTTCATTTTGATGAGACAAAAGAATATGACTTGATATTACTGGGAAGGATTGCGGTAGATTTTAATCCGGTGGATTATTACAAACCACTTTCCGAAAGTACCACCTTTAAGAAATACCTGGGCGGATCTCCTGCGAATATTGCTGTCGGTATGGCAAGGCTGGGTAAGAAAATCGGATTTATAGGAAAGGTTTCGGATGATCAATTTGGAGACTTTGTAACAAACTTTTTTAAGAAAGAAGGAATTGATACCTCACATGTTATAAAAGCTGAACACGGTGAAAAGATCGGACTTACATTTACAGAGATTTTAAATGAAACAGAAAGCAGTATATTAATGTACCGGGATGGAATAGCTGATCTGCAGTTGGAAGTTGCAGAGGTTGAGGAAGAATACATAAAAAAGAGCAAAGCAATCCTGATATCGGGTACTGCACTTGCACAAAGTCCATCACGGGAAGCAGCACTAAAAGCACTGGCGTTAGCCAGGAAGAATAACACGGTTATTATCTTTGATATTGATTATCGGCCGTATAATTGGAAGAACTCTGATGAAATAGCCATCTATTATTCTATGGTTGCAAAACAAAGTGATGTAATTTTGGGCTCCCGCGAAGAATTCGATCTGACGGAACAAATGATTGAACAAGGCAGAAACGATGAACAAACTGCAAGTTATTTTCATTCCCAGGGCAGTAAAATAGTTGTTATTAAACATGGTAAAGACGGTTCCACTGCTTATACCAATGACGGTAATCATTACAGCATTAAACCGTTTCCTGTGAAGCTATTGAAATCCTTTGGCGGCGGTGACGGATATGCTTCCGCATTTCTGTATGGATTATTGGAAGGAATGAATATTATTGATTGTCTGGAACTGGGAAGTGCTTCTGCAGCCATGTTGGTAGCCAGCCATGCCTGCTCTCAGGATATGCCTGATTCCAAAGCACTGAAAGAATTTATTATAGATAGCAAGAACCAATATGGAGAGATGATTGCAAGGGTTTAGATTAACAACGGTTATATTTTGACAGGGGGAGGAATCTCCCAAGTATATATAAATGGAAATGGAGAAAATAATATGGAAATGATAAAATACTTTGCCGGTGGAGAATATAAAGAATCAAAGACACCAAAACTCAATGAAGTTTATAATCCCAGTACAGGAGAGGTAACTGCGAAAGTTCCTTGCTGTACGAAAGAAGAAGTAGAAGAAGTTATTGCCATTGCAAAGGATGCATATAAAAGCTGGTCAAAGGTTCCGGTAATTAAACGTACACAGATTATGTATAAAGTACGGGAACTGATTATTAAGAATATGGATGAACTTACTTTATTAGTTGCCCAGGAACACGGTAAAGTATGGGAGGAAGCAAAAGGCGATATATTAAAAGCCCAGGAAGGCACTGAGCTTGCATGTTCCATGCCTACCTTAATGATGGGTGAATCTTT
>JAATEU010000549.1 GCA_015655565.1 Clostridiales bacterium | reverse complement strand
TGCTGCATTTTTTTCCGATAGAATCCAACATTATGGTAAACCCGGTCAACCATTTTTTTAAGCCTGGCGCTTTGAAGATTACTCATCTCATCGCGGCTCATACACTCTTTTGTTTCATTCCATATCATGTTTTAATCCTCCTGCTCCGCCACCTTAATTCCATTGGCCTTTAATGCTAAGGTGCCTTTCTCCATGTTATCCAGATGAATTACCGTCAGCGGTTCCTTAACCTTGCCTAAACTGCCGATTTCAATTTCAACAAAAACTGAAAGCTGTTTTAACATAATATCCTCCTTCTTGCAATCAGAATTTTGGTGTATGCAGATTATACCCTGCTTCAAATGCCTTTTTATTTATATCTACAGTCTTGGGCGGTACGGTATTCTCAATGACCTCTAACCATTCTTCTTTTGTAAAATTCATATGCTGTGCGGCAATGCCCAGGATAATTACATTAAAGGTTTTGGTGTTTCCCAGCTTTTTTGCTTCTAAAGCTGCATCCACCTTAATGACCTTATATTTTTCCTCCAGACTTTCTATAATATGCTCCGGATAAGCTGCAGCACCAATAACCACCGGCATGGGATCAATTCTCTGATCATTTACGATAAGTACGCCATCTTTTTTTAAGAAATGGGCATACCGCAGGGCTTCCAGCCTTTCAAAAGCAATTAATACATCCGCCTGCCCTGCCTCAACAATGGGTTCTGCAACCTTATCCCCATAGCGTACAAAAGTAACTACACTTCCACCCCTTTGTGCCATTCCATGTACCTCAGATAATTTAACGTCATAACCTGC
Organism: Clostridiales bacterium; assembly: GCA_015655565.1. Taxonomy (GTDB): domain Bacteria; phylum Bacillota; class Clostridia; order Lachnospirales; family Lachnospiraceae; genus Anaerocolumna. Next base: position 1,681 of record JAATEU010000549.1, on the reverse strand, counting down.
CTGCAGGGTAATTCCACCAAGGATACGGCTGGTAAGAAGAGTTCCCTGCCCGCCGACACCAACAATCATAATATTCTTTGTTTTCATGTCATTATACCTCTGCTTTCTCAATGGCGCTAAATTTACATAAACTAAGACATAACCCGCAGCCGTTGCACATGGTTTCATTGATCAGAGCGGTGCCATCCTCTTTTTTTGTAATTGCTGGACATCCCGGTTTCAGACACATGCCGCACTTTTTACAAATATCCTTATTTACTTCATACTGGCTGTTTACCTTTTTCTTATTTAACAAGACGCAGGGAGCTTTTGTTATAATAACGGATATCTCCTCCCTTGCGGTTTCCTCCTTTACCACTGCGGTTAATTTATCCAAATCAAAAGCAGGAACCACTTCTACATGATTGATACCTATGGCCTTACATAAACCGGGGATATCTATGGCATATGTTTTATCACCCATTAAGGTTTTGCCGGTAGCCGCATGATCCTGATGTCCTGTCATGCCGGTGGTGGAGTTATCTAATATTAATACGGTTCCCGTACTTTGGTTGTACACCATATTCATTAAGGAATTGATTCCCGTATGCAGGAAGGTGGAATCACCAATCACGGCAACCCAGTTCTTTATATAGCTCTTTCCCCTGGCTTTCTCCATTCCGTGCAGGGTACTGATACTGGCCCCCATACAGACCGTGGTATCCACAACACTTAATGGGGCAGCTGCGCCTAAGGTATAACATCCGATATCCCCTGCCGCATGTATTTTACATTTATTTAATACAAAGAAAACACTTCTGTGCGGACATCCCGGACATAGAATAGGCGGTCTTTGGGGTATCTCTGCCGGTTTATTTAAATTAAGGATTTCTCCATTTATGGCAGTCCGAAGCATATTGGCACTGTATTCACCCTGAACCGTTAAAATTTCCTTGCCAACTGCCTGAATACCCCAGGACTTTACCTGTTCTTCCACGATTGGATCCAATTCTTCCACTATAAATAATCTTTCTACTTTTGCTGCAAATTCCTCAATCAATTTCCTGGGAAGGGGATTTACTAACCCAAGCTTTAATACGGAAGCATCCGGAAAGGCTTCTTTTACATATTGATAGGGAATTCCTGCGGTAATGATTCCCATACCGGCGTTATTATATTCCACTTGATTAACAGGGAAATGACAGCCATCTTCAACTAAGGCAATTTCTCTTTGTTCTACTGCCAGATGCCGGTTCCTGGCATTTTCCGGCACCACGATATTTTTTGCTATGTTCCGTTCATAGGGTTTATCTTCAGGTTCCACCCTTTCCCCTAATTCAACCATTCCCTGTGAATGGGACAGTCTTGTTGTACTGCGGACAATTACCGGTGTATCATATTTTTCGCTCAAATCATAAGCAAATTTTATAAATTCCTTTGCTTCGTTGCTGTCGGCCGGTTCTAAAACCGGTACTTTGGCAGCTCTTGCAACTGCTCTGGTATCCTGTTCATTTTGGGAGCTGTATAATCCGGGATCATCCGCTACCACTACAACCAACCCTCCGGTTACGCCAATATAGGATACCGTAAATAAAGGGTCTGCCGCTACATTTAAACCAACATGCTTCATGGAAGCCAGGGCACGGGCTCCGCTCATGGAGGCCCCTATGGCTACCTCCATTGCTACCTTCTCATTTGGCGA
>JAATEU010000596.1 GCA_015655565.1 Clostridiales bacterium | reverse complement strand
TGGTGTTGTTTTATGCCGTTTCGCTATGGATGGATATAGTAATTTAGTAATGGAGTTTAGCATTTCATTGTCATTTACCGACATCATAATTGCATCTCTTAAATATTGATAACCTTTGATATGCGCCGGAACACCGATTTCATGTATTATATTGGTAACATCGGATTCAAGATTTCTTTCTTTGTAATCATCTTTGTTTTCATAGGCACTAACCCGGTGGTTTTCGATTAATTTATTATTATGTAAATCACCTCTGACCTGTTTAATCCTAGTCAATACCATATTATTATCAAAAGGTTTCATGATATAGTAGCTGGCACCAAGTTCAAATGCATTTTCGGTAACTCCTTCTTGACCTATCGCAGTTATAACAATAAACGATGGTGTTTTTTTATAAGTTTCATCTAATCTTACTTTTTCCATAACGCCCAAGCCATCAAGTTTTGGCATTATTAAATCTAAGAGAACAACATCCGGTTTCTTTTCTTTAATCATTTCCAAAGCATCAATTCCATTTTCTGAGGTTCCTACAACCTCAATGTCCGAATCACCCTTTAGTATCTCTTCTAATAACTTTACGATTCTTTCATTATCGTCTACGATTGCTACATTAATCTTACCCACTTTGATTCCTCCCAAAATATACCTGTTACGGTTTTGATTAAAATACTATAAAAATTGTATTACCTTTTCCTCCTTCCAAAATGATTTTGTTACATAAATTCACGAATTTTGCCCACCATGTACTACATTATAACTCGTAAAAATGTGTTAGTCAATATTTTCCATATTATTTTCATAATATTTTTCATTTATTTTACAATACTGTAGTATATATCTGCAAATATAGGTGGCTTTTACATAATTATTTATGAATTAGCACCATCCATGAATTGTATTAGATATTTCTTTTGTAAAATCTTACCATATTTGCATTATAAACATTTATTTCCATATTATCAATTGTTTCTTATCGCAATATACGACAATAAAAATCTGTCCTTTGATTCATTGACTTATAAAATATATTTTTTTATATAATCCTCTGTTAATTAATAATATTAAACTGCATTAATGTATCGATTTAGAAAGAATTTACAATTTTTTCGTCAATATATTAATAGATTTAATTATCTTTCCAGATTATTAATCATATTTTCAATAAACGTACCGTAACCTTTGGTAGAATCCTGTATAAATACGTGAGTAACAGCCCCGATGATTTTTCCGTTCTGTAAAATGGGACTTCCGCTCATTCCTTGAACAATACCACCTGTTAATTGAAGAAGTTCTTCATCCGCAATACTGATAACCATACCTTTATTAGGACTGGAGCTATTTATATCAATCTTCTCAATTTTGATGTTATATTCCTTTATTTCATTATCTACACAGCAAAGAATGGTAGCAGGACCAACTTCCACTTCCTGCTTTAAACCGATAGGAATATACCCTTTCTTACCCGTAATATTATAATTATCATTTAGATTACCAAAAATACCCTGATTCGTATTTTTTATGATATTACCAATTTTATATTTTTCACTTTGATTAATTAGCCCGATTAATTCACCCGGCACACCCTGCCTGCCTTTAATGATTGTCATAATATTCGCTGAATAGACATAACCGCGGTTAATTTCCATAATCAGGCTTGTATCAATATCCGTTATGCCGTGACCCAAGGCTCCAAATTCCCCCTCCTGTGTAATAAATGTCAATGTACCAATACCCTGCGTATTGTCACGGATCCACGCACCTATTTTATATTCACCGCTGGCAGTCCTGACTGGTGATATCATATATTGGACGTCTTTTTCATCTCTTCTGACATCGATTTTCAGCTCATCTCCATTGCAAGCCTGAATTGCACTAATTAATTCTTTCTTGTTATTAATAGTAATATTGTTTACAGCAATGATATAGTCGCCTGACTTGAGCTTATTTAACGCCGGTTCATAATTTAATCCGTCAGCCGCATTAATGACTCCTGTTCCCAATACCATCACCCCGTCCGTTTCCACATAAATCCCTATGGGACTTCCACTTGGGAGCAGCTCCATGGTTTCAATAACACCCAACTCTATTTGTTTAAAATTTAAGAATCCAAATAGCTTTAAATTTATAATATATTCACCGGTTTTGGATAATTTTAATGTAAATGGTTCATTTAAATCTAATTTAATCTGATCGGTTGATATACTTTGATTATTCACACTGATTACTTCTACATTATTGGAAACGAATTTTCCTTCAAAAGGAAGATTAAAATCAAAATCTTCATTCTCACCCGCCATCATCTTAATCTTATCCGGTATACTATCATCTAATTCCTTATAAGTAAAAAATAACAGAACAGCGATATTTATACATAATAAGAAAATTAGTATCTTACGGTATACAAACTTTCTATGCATAAGTTTAGCTCCCATCTCAGGTTTCTATTGTGATAAATTACGGCATTGTTCCCTGTTAAAAGCCGTTAAAAGAAAGAGTCTGACAAGTCAGACTCTGGCGCTGACACGCTGTCACATCAGTGACAAATTTCCGCTTGCGCGTTATGCGCATCTTCAGATCATGTTTTTTATCTGACAGGACGCAAATTCCTATCAGATAAAAAAAGGATATACACCAAGTGTATATCCCTGCATAACTACCTTTTGATAGTATACCTATTTAATTTAATTTCAAACTAATATTTTTTAGTTTTTTTTGCCAATTCTTTCATTTCTTTGGCACTATGCATAACCGTATCCGTAATGGCTGCACCACCTAAGATTCTTGCAATTTCCTCAATGGATTCTTTTTCCTCTAAATTCCTTATGGAAGTCCTGGTAGAAAAACCGTCCGTCGTTTTTTCAATAATATAATGGTAATCAGCCATAGCTGCTATCTGCGGCAGATGTGTAATGCACAAAACCTGATGACTTCCGGCTATCATGGATAACTTTTCAGATACTTTCTGCGCAGTTCTTCCACTTACACCAACATCGATTTCGTCAAAAATTAAGGTATTTATATCATCCTTATCTGCCAATACCGATTTAATCGCCAGCATAATTCTTGATAATTCTCCTCCGGAAGCCACCTTGGATAACGGTTTAATTTCTTCACCGGGATTGGTTGATATTAAAAATTCCGCATCATCAAATCCATTTGCCGTATAATGGCCGTTAGGCTTAAAAAGCATTTCGAACCGAACATCTATAAAATTCAAATCAATTAAAGCCTCCTTCATTTTAGAGGTTAATTCCTTTGCCTTATCCTGCCGCACAGCTGACAGTTGTTCAGAAAGTATTTTTATTTTTTTCTCCTGTTGTGTTAATTGCCTTGATAGTTCTGCCATGGTTTCTTCATAATTATTATATTGGGAAAGTTTATTTTCACTTTCTTCACAATATTTTAGTATATCCGGAATTGTGTAACCATATTTGGATTTTAAATGATTAATTAAATCCAGACGTTGTACCGTTACGGATAAATCCTCTTCATGATTATTCATACCTTCTATATAATCGGTTAAATCACGGTTAAAATCATTTAACAGAGTTTCTATATCTATCATTTGATTATATAAACCGGATATGGAATCATCGTATTCCATAAGCTTCATCAGTTGTTTTACTGTCCTGCCGATATTATCACCTGCTGAATCAGATATCTGATAGCTCATCAGGTCATATACATGATTCAGACCTTCTGCAATTGCTTTTGCATTAGAAAGCTTTTTAAATTCTGCTGCGAGAATTTCATCTTCTCCATTTTTTAAGACTGCACTTTTAATTTCATTAATTTCATATTCCAAAAATGATATTTCCCGCAGTCTTTTATCTTCATCGATTTTAAGCTCCGCCAATTTATTACGGATCGTTATGTACTCCTTATAATCTGATTCCAACTGTTTTTTTATAACACCAATGGAATCTTTTGCAAACCGATCCACGATATCTAAATGCTTTTCTTTATAAAGCAGGGATTGATACTCATGTTGACCATGTATATCAATTAATAAACCGGCAATTTCTTTTAATGCTCCTGTGGTAACGGTTTCACCATTAATTTTACTTATGCTTTTACCATTCGTTATTTTTCTGCTTATGATAATCTGGCCGTCTTCAGCCGGTAAATCCATTTCACTTAGTGCTTTAATTATATGGTCATCCTCTATCTGGAATAATAGTTCCACCAAGGCATAGTCCGAACCCTTCCGGATAATGTCTTTCGATATTTTGCCTCCAAGGGCTACATTAATTGAGCCGATAATAATTGACTTTCCGGCTCCGGTCTCACCGGTAAGAATATTAAGGTTGTCTTTAAAAGTTACATCTACTTCGTCAATGATTGCAAAATTCTTAACATGTAAATTCAGTAACATTCAGTTCCTCCTATGGTTTGTTTTGCTTTTAACAAACAATTTCTCTGCGGTGGCTCCCCAAGCTCCATAAACATATGTTCTGCGTTTATTTTACCATATTACGTTAAGATTCGCAAATGGTTTTTTGGATGAAATTAGCCGAAATTAGCTGGGTATTTTAAAGGAGCGGCTTATAATTGGGACGCTTTGCCCACAAAGTAAATGGAACCGGGAGGGGAAGTGTCCTGTGGCTTACAGTTCAGGACAGAATCCGAATGTTTCTAATGTTTTGTTAATTGTTTATAACACTTCTGCAGTGCAAAAACTCCTCAAGCGCCTTTAGCGCTTTCGTCAGACGATTATTTATTTTATTTTTACAACCTGTAATTTACAGGTTAAACGTCTGCCGTTTACAGTTGCTGTAATAGCAGTTGTTCCAATTCTTCTGGAGGTTACCAACCCACTTGTTACCGTAGCTATCTCATTATCTTCCACATCCCAAGTAATTCCTGTTGTTATTCCAATAACTGATAACTTATAAGTAGAATATTGCTCCAGTACAAGTTTTGTTGTATTAAGACCTACCACTGTTACTTTGGCAGTAGCAGTTTTACCGGATTCCGTCATAATTGTAATATTTGCTATACCCGATGTTCGTGCTGTTACCTTTCCGGTAGAGGAGTCCACTGAAGCAACCGTATTATTGTCACTTTCCCATGTAAAACGATCTGTTGAAGTAGTAGGATTAACCGCTTTCTGCAAAGTAGTGGTTTCTCCCACAACCATTGTTAGATTTTGATTTATAATAGTTACACCGGTTGCCGGCGTCCGTGGCTGAACAATTACATAGCAATACGCTGCTTTGCCGCTGCTATCTTTTGCCGTTGCTTTAATTGTCACGGTACCTTCTTTTAATGCTGTTACTTTACCGTCAGAATCCACAATTGCTACGGAATTATCGCCGGAACTCCAGTTAACCGTTTTATAAGTAGCATTCGAGGGTTTTACGGTTGCACTTAATGTAAAGCTTCTTCCCACAACCGTAGTAACTGAGGTTTTACTGATAGATATGGAAGTTACTGCTTTTACCACTCTTATCTCACAGGTTGCCTGAACTCCGCTGCCATTCTGCGCCGTAGCTGTTATCGTTGCATTTCCAAGGGTTTTACCGGTAACTTTACCTTTTGAATCTACAGTAGCAATCTTACTGTTACTTGATGTCCATTTAATAGCCGGATTAGTGGCAGAATTGGTATTTAGCGTTGCCACTAACGTATAACTCTTCCCTAATCCCAGCTTATAACTGGTTTTATTTAATTTTATGCTTGTTACATTTTCAACTACAGTAACCACACAGTACGCCGAATATTTTCCGTCAGATGATTTTGCAGTTATGATTGCCGTACCACCTTTTATGCCGGTTACAGCTCCGGATGCTGATACGGTAGCTACGGAAGTTTTTGAACTTGTCCATGATATACTAATTGAATCCGATGTATTGTTAGGTAAAGCAGAAGCTGTAAGAGTAAACTTTTCACCGATTACTAATGATTTTTCATAATAATTCAATTCAATGCCAGTAGATTTAGTCTTTACCGTTACATCACAATAAGCTACATCACCCGTTGATAATTTAGCAGTTATTAAAACATTTCCATTTGCTATTCCGGTTACCTTGCCGTCACTGTCTACTGTTGCAACAGAGGTATCTGATGACTTCCATGCAATTGTATAATCCGTACTGCTGCTTGGAGTAACAGTAGCTTCAATCTCATAGGTTTCTCCTGCATATATTTGCAAATCTTCAACGTCAAGGCTTATACCTGTGGCTTTTTGTTTTACCGTAATAGTGCAAGTAGATATAAGTCCGTCCTCCGTTTCCAAAATTATAATAGTCTGCCCTGCTTTTTTCGCAGTAACTTTTCCGGTAGAACTTACACTTGCCACAGAGGAATTCGTTGAACTCCATGAAATCTCAATATCTTCGCTTGCACTGGATGGCGAGACCTCATAAGTTAATTTCTTAGTATCTCCTACATACATGGTCAACTTAGAATCATCCAATTCTACAGACGTTACAGGTGTCTCAACCGTAATATTACATATTGCTGTAACAGAAGCATTATCTTCTGAAGTTGCAATAATTGATGTACTTCCGACTTTCAGTAAAGTAACTTCTCCATATTCATTCACGGTTGCAACCTTGGTATTTGTAGAACTCCATATGACATTTCTATTGGTTGCATTACTTGGTGTTACAGTTGCTGTTAATTGCAATTTATCTGATGATAAATCTACTGTCACATCTGTCTTAGATAATGTAATACCGGTTACCGTCTGTTCTACCGTAACATGGCAGTAGCCAACAATCACATTTTCATCATTAATTGCCGTTATTACTGCTGTTCCACCTGAAACACCCCGTATAGTTGCAGTAAGGTCACCATAATCTGATATAATAACTACATCTTCATTCGAAGATGACCATTTAAGCGAAACGTTGCTTAAGCTGTCCGGTTCTATGGTTGCTTTTAATGTTTTATATTCATTAATATCAATTGAAACTTCGGACGGCTCTATTGTAATTGTATTAACTGACTGCTGTACGGTAATTTTACAGGTGGCGGATTTTACTATACCGTTAATCGTCTGGGATGCAGTTATGATAGCACTGCCCTCACTGACACCAGTCACCAAACCATCTTGTACCGCAGCTATTCCGGTATCACTGGAAGTCCAGGTAATCGTTTTTGTAGAATCCGTTGTAACCGCCTCCAGTAAAATTGTACCGGATGTATAAATTGTTGCCGTAGTATAACTTAAGGAGATTCCGTCAATAACCGTGACATTTATTGTATATGTATTGCTATCCAGCTGTAATTGGTCCTGGACCGAATCCGGCACTGTTAAAGTAACCGTAGCAGTTCCTTTACTTTTTGCAGTAATAATGCCGGTAGAAGCTGATATACTTGCTATGCTTGAATTACTGTTAGTATAATTAAAAGTGTCTACTGACGGAATATTGGTATTATCCATTATGCTGTAGGCATCCCCGACATTCATGATAATCGAAGTGGCATCATCCAGATTGATAGGAACTTTTAAGGTGACTTTAAGAAAGTTGATATTGCTGTTATCTGCGCTGTAATCTTCCCCCGCATAGGCATATATATAATATATCCCTGCCTTTGCATTGCTGATTGTAACCCTGCCGCTTGTGGAACTGACCGTATATTCCAGTTTGCCTGTATCGGAAGAGGTAATCAGTTTATTACTGCTGTCATAAACTTCCCAGTCCAGATTTGTTGCATAGGTTGCATTACTGTCTATATAAACATTTGTATCGTTACTGGTTATAGTATATTCAGACTGATAAGTATTATCAGAATCCAAGGCTAAAGGCGATACCACCACAGTCAGGCTTGCTTGCTGGGCTACCGATCCGGTAGATACCGTATTCGTGTAAACATTAATTGTGGTTGTTCCGGCACCGACTGCTGTTACCAACCCTGATGAACTAACAGTGGCTACGCTTACATCTTCACTCTCCCACGAAACAGCAGGATTTCCTACATCAACATTAAAATTATTGGTGTAGATAAGTTCAATCTGTCCGGTATTTGACGTTGCATCATTGGCATCCAGCTGTAATACTTTTTCTTCCGTTGTAGTAGCTTCAATACATCCGGTTTTTACATAATCAATTTTAAAAGCTACTTTAACATGAC
>JAATEU010000350.1 GCA_015655565.1 Clostridiales bacterium | reverse complement strand
TCGAAGGAATGGGCTTACCGGTATGGATACTTTAGAAATAAATCAGCTATAAACTACGATTTGACACATAGGCCGGGAAAATACAAAATTGCCGTTCTACTGGCTTATTCAAGAACTACACACTGGCGGTGGAATTTCCTATAGTTTTTCTTCCACCTAAGATTTATAACTTTAAAGTGAGAGGAGCTTCAACAACTCATTAAGGCAAAGGGTGCAGTCTATATCATTTCTTCCACTATTTTTGCGTGGAATATATGTGTGGAGTGCACCTTTTATTTTATTGCGAAAAAACGGGAATCTATTGTTAAAAATAGGAAAAATGTGAATAGACATTTAAAAGGATATTATGTATAATTATTCCATAAACATATGTTTAAATAAGTAAGTAATAAAAGGAGGGGGAGTGTGTTTCATGTAATTCTCAGAACGTATGTTTAGCAGAAAAATAAATGGAGGTATAATTATTATGAAGTGTTTTAAACGTTTTAAAAGTATCAAATGTATTGTACTTTGTTTGGCATTGGTGCTGTCCATGTTATATGCAGCACCATCAATAGTACCCGCAACCGCCGCAACCACCGTTGTCCATAATTTCACAACCAGCGGGATAAGCAGTTCTTTCTTTACAATCGTAGGAAATCTTTCTACCATTAAGGGAACTGTTACTTATAATGGTTTAACGCTTACGCAGTGCCTGAAAATTGAAACCTCAACCAGTATTAGCTTTACTACGACCGGAACATCCACATTAAAATTAGTATTTAATAATGACGATAATAAAAGAATAAAAGTGGATGGAACGAATTATGCAATGACAAGCGGGATTGTCAGTGTATCCCTTGGAGCAGGTGCGCATACCATTACAAAGTCCGATGTTACAAATCTTTACTATATAGAACTTACAACGGATGGGGGGGCCACACCGACAGCTGCACCAACCGGTACACCGACAGCTGCACCAACCGGTACACCGACAGCTACACCCACAGCTACACCAACCGCTGCACCACCCACAACTGGTGACATTATCCTTTCACCCGATGATTCTATGACTTTACAAGAAGCAATTAATACTATAGAATCTGGAAAGACAATTTATTTGAAAGCCGGAGAGTATGAATATTCAAGCAAGATTGTTATCGCAGAAGGAAATAACGGTACTTCTAGCGCAATGAAAAAAATATATGCCTATGGTGATGGAGAACCGATTGTTGACTTTTCGGCCATGGCTGAAAATACTTCCAACAGAGGTATCGTCTTGGCAGCTAACTACTGGCATGTCAAGGGAATTACAATCAAGGGCGCCGGTGACAATGGAATGTTGCTGGCAGGACATAACAATAAAATTGAAAATTGTACATTCAGGGAAAACCATGACTCAGGACTTCAATTGTCAAGGTACAATACATCCTACACTTCAATTAGTCAATGGCCCAGTAATAATCTTATAACCGGTTGCTTATCAACGGAAAACGTAGATTCAGGCCGTGAAGATGCAGATGGATTTGCAGCTAAATTAACTTGCGGGGAAGGCAATAAGTTTGTAGATTGTGTAGCGATTTACAATTGTGACGATGGATGGGATTTATATACGAAATCGGACACAGGTGCTATCGGTGTAGTTACTATGGAAAATTGTGAAGCCTCCTATAATGGAAAATTCACCGATGGTTCACTGACTGACGGAGATGGAAACGGATTTAAACTTGGAGATGATACTGCATCCGTACCGCATGTATTAAAAAACTGTGTAGCCAATTATAATGCAAAGCATGGTTTCACAGGAAATGGCAATCCGGCAACCTTTATTATGGACAATTATACCGGTACTGGAAATGGTGGAAAACTTTTTGATAGAATAACAAGTACAACATCCGGTTCATAAATACCGTTGATTGCAGCTACACAGGGGGATTGAATAGCAAAGCTCAGTATTGGTTTTTGTTATGTAGCCGCAATTTGTATTATGATATATCTAAAATTGCCAGCTTTGTTGCTTAATTGGAATGAAGCTGGCAATTATTTTACTGTACTTTTACGCAAAACCCATTTTTTACCCGTTTTAGTATTAACCCTTTGCCAAAAAACACGTGGTGCCTGAGAACGATGATATAATGGATTCGCAGAAAGATAAATCTGTTTTTGAGAGCCCTCCCAGTTCCCCTGGCTTACTTCATAGGGTGGGTATTGACCCCGGGAAGAATCAAACGTATGTATTATTATGATTATAAGATATGTTTTATTTTTATGTATTTCTTAAAAGTAAGCTATATATAATGAATATGAATGATTCCAATAATTGTGATAAATATAATTAGAATTATTATTATAAAAAAAGGTTGACAAATAATCATAATTGATATATGATATGAATATATTAAAAGAGGTTAGGAAAAAATTCAGATGAATATTTTTACAAGAGCAATAGTCTCTAATTCAGAAATGATAAAGAATTATAAAACTTGCAGGGAAAAAGCAGAAAAGTTCGGAAAGATATTTGTTTTAAAAAATAATAAACCGGATGCAGTATTGTTTTCTATTGTCGAATACGAGAAGCTTTTAGTTCTTATTGAGCATTTGGAAAGTCTTGAAGAAAAAGGTGTTGAAAAGTTTACGGAACTTTTACCTGAGGAAGGTAGTATGGAAGAATATTCTATTGACCGTTTGGGAAAAGATATAAAATAAATTATAACAATATGAATTTGTGCAGTTAAAATTTAAATGAATGAATTATTCACCTTTGGAGTGAAACTCATTTAAGAGTCTCACTCTTTTTTGCTAATTATGGAAAATTATATAAATTAATCTGATTTCTCTTCAAACAGTGGAACGATTTTTATTCCTTTTGGTCCCATCATAATTTAATGATGATAAAGATATGGCACTGTTTCCAGGAAAGTTATATGATGGATTTTATTAGACTTTCTAACCAGTTAAAAAACGGAAAGCATATCAGGCTTATGCTGTTGCACATGG
>JAATEU010000027.1 GCA_015655565.1 Clostridiales bacterium | reverse complement strand
TTTATTTGAAAAAATAACCATTGCATCTATAGTGAAATTTTCAGCCCTGAGACCGGTTCCCAATCCAACGGATATCTGAATCATGTTACCATGCTCATGCTTTTGTTCAGAAATAAATTTTGCACCGCCGCCACTTATATCTAACATGATTCCTGTTAAACATTCCTCTTCATAAGCTTCTAAAGCAGTGATATAATTTTGTTTCTCATCTTCATCCTTATAATTATTATTTAATAATTTATTCCGAATTGATTTTTCATTATCCGAAATGATACGGTAAGCAATATCTATTATACATTCAAGTCTGTAAAATTGCCTTCTTTGATACTTTTCCAATTCAGAAATAAATTGAACCGTCAGCATATATACATTATTAATATGGGAACGATCCGTAATGACGGCCTTGCATTGGTACAACCCTTTTTTTGTATAAAAACGAAGGCTGTATTTATCTCCAACCGCCAGAGGAATCATTTTTCTTTTTTCAATGGGCATTAAAATAACTGCCGTATCCTTCCCGATAAAGTCCTGAATCTGGCTTTTATAAATTTTATCATTATTTGTTTCTTTTGCAGTGATTCTAATTTTTTTTAATTCCAATTTGTCACCTATGGATACTACATCACTTATCATTTACTACCTCCACACCCACTATTTTTTTAATTTTAAGCGGAGTAAATTAGAAAAAAGCCCCGCAATTCCACTCACCGCATATGCTCTTTGCGGCGCATGATTGCACAATATACCGGCAAGTTCAAAAACAGCCTTGGAAGAAGGTGCATTGGGATATAAAATGGAATAAGGTTTCTGCTGCATGACTGCTTTTGAAACATTTAAGTCCTGCGGTATGGCACCCAGAAAATCCATCCTGACCGTGAGAAATTTTTCCACTACCAGGTTAAGTTTCATATATAACTGCCTTGCTTCTTCATAGGAATCCACCCGATTTGCAATCATTTTAATAACTGTAGCCTCGGTTGAAAAATCAACTTTCCGATTCAGGGTTTTTAGTAATGCATATGCATCCGTAATGGAGGTAGGTTCGGGTGTAGCTACTAATAACACTTCTGAGCTGGCGGTAACAAATTCTAAAACACTGTCCGTGATTCCTGCTCCCGTATCAATAATAATTACATCGGCTATTTCATCTAATTCATCTAATTTCTGCGTTAAAAATGCAATCTGGCTTCTTGTTATATTCGTTAACTCACTAATGCCGGAACCACCGGAGATAAAACCAATATTCTCAGGACCTTTTGTAATAATATCCCGAAGTCCTTTACCCCGGAACATTAAATCAGCCAAATTAAATTGCGGCCGGATTCCAAGCATGACTTCTACATTAGCCAATCCAAAATCAGCATCTAAGATAATAACACGTTTTCCAATTCTGCTCATCTGAATGCCTAAGTTAACCGATATATTTGACTTGCCTACTCCTCCTTTTCCACTGGTTACCGTAATTACCCGTGCAATTTTCCCGGGCGGGCTTAGATTAACATCAGATGTCTGACCCCGGCAGGCGGTATTATTTTTAATAATATTTCTTAACTGTTCTGCCTGGTCCATTAATCATTGCCTCCTAACAACTTCTTTGCCGTTTCCTGTGTGTCAAGCTTACCTATATCATCCGGAACATTCTGGCCATAGGTTGCATAGGATAAATCAGCATTGGTTAACATCTTAATATTAAATATATTACCCACAGATATTGTTTCATCTAATTTAGTGAAAATAAGCCTGTAATTTGCTATTTTAGAATAGCTTTCCGTAATTCTCATCAAATCCTTATACTTTGTAGTGGCACTGAGAACCAGATATATTTCCCTGTCCTCTTCCTTAACGGAATGTATTAATCTTTCAATATCATCCCTTTGTTCCCGGTTTTTATGGGAACGGCCGGCCGTATCAATTAATATAACATCATAATCTTTAAACTCTTCCCTGGCATTCTGTATTTCATCTTCCGTATAAATTACTTTCATGGGAACGCCAAGAATATTGGCATAAGTCCTAAGCTGTTCCACCGCAGCTATACGGTAAGTATCCGACGTAAGCATCGCAATTTTTGCTTTTTTGTTTATTTTTAAATTAGATGCAATTTTAGCTATGGTTGTTGTTTTCCCAACTCCGGTAGGCCCGATAAAGAATATAAACTTCGTTTTATTTTCCAGAAGTTCAATTGTCCGGGGCTGTCCCAGCTTAAGGATGATTTTCTGATAAATACTTGAAAGTATATTATCAATGGAAACATCTTTCTTGAATTTATTTTCTATTTCACAAAGAATTTGATTTACATACTTTTCATCCATCTCATTTCGAACCAGCTGATTATATACTAATTTAATATATTGCGGATTGTTATGGGTTTCTTCTTTCTTCTCTTCTGATTTTTCTTCCATACGTTTTTCATTCAGCTGCTTTTCCAGCAAATTCTGCAAATTATTTAATTTATTCTCAATTGCTGAAGTATCACTTTTTTCTTCCGGTAATTTTTTATCTTTTCCGGTTAAAGTACTTTCCTTCTTATCATAAATAATATTGGGATTTAATTTTAAGCTGCTCATCTCAACAGATTTAACCTCTTTCTTATCAACAGGCAGCGTGTCCGTATCATCCACTGCAGCCGTAATCTCTACGGAAGGTTTCCGAAACAGCTTATATACTCCTTTGGGAGATATTGTTTTAATATTCATGACAATAGCATCTTTGCCCAACTCATCCTTGGCCAACATGATAGCCTCGGTTTCCGTACCTGCTTGAAACTTCTTAATTATCACTATACCGTCACCATCCCTACCGACTGTAATTCCACATTTGATTCAATTTCATTATAAGAAATAACGATTAAATCTTTAAAATAGTCCTGCGTTAATTTTTTAAAATACATTCTCACAATCGGAGAAGTGATTACGATTGGATTCTTTCCGATATTTTCTAGTTTTTGTATTTCTTCCTCAACCGAATGTATAATGACCTGGGTTTTTTCCGGATCTAATGCAAGGTAAGCTCCCTGCTCCGTTTGTTTCACAGAACCCATGATTTCCTGCTCGATCTTAGGATCCAGAGTTACTACACTTGTAGCTTCACTGGACGGAAAATATTTATTGGATATTGCCCTTTTTAAGCTTTGTCTCACATATTCCGTCAGGACATCGGCATCCCTTGTTGTGGATGCATGATCTGCCAGGGTTTCAAAAATAGTTATCAGATCACGAATAGAAATACCTTCCTTTAAAAGGTTTTGCAACACTTTCTGAATTTCACCTGCTCCTAACAATTTCGGCACTAACTCGGTAATAAGTGTCGGGTTTGTTTCCTGAACATTGTTAATAAGGTTCTGCACATCCTGTCTGGTCAATAATTCATGAATATGGCTCCGGATAATTTCCGTTAAGTGAGTGGCTATAATGGAAGGCGGATCAACTACGGTATAACCAACGGATTCCGCCCGCTCACGCTGGCTTTCCGTTATCCAGATCGCGGGAAGGTGGAAGGAGGGTTCAAAGGTAGGTATACCGGTTATTTCTTCCTCGACATAACCCGGATTCATGGCCATATAATGGTCAAATAATATCTCGCCGTCACTTACCGGAATTCCCTTGATTTTAATCACATATTGATTGGGGTTTAACTGAATATTATCCCTTAACCGGATCATGGGAACGATACAGCCAAGTTCTAAAGCAATCTGCCTGCGGATAAGTACAACCCGGTCTAACAGGTCACCGCCCTGATTTACATCGGCCAACGGAATAATACCATATCCAAATTCCAGCTCAATCGGATCAACCTGTAATAAGGATACAACATTTTCAGGCCTCCTGATTTCATCTCCGGCGGTTTCCTCTAAGGATGCCTGTTCTTCAATGTTATCAATTTCCATTCTGCCTGCCATAACCCTGCCGGTAACTATAAATGCCACACCGTAAGCGGTAAAAACCAGCGTGCTTAAAGGTGTTGCTATACCAAGAAAAATTAAGCTTCCGCCAACCATATATAATACTTTGGGAATGCTGAATAACTGTTTTAAAAGTAAATCGCCGATATCTGCTTCCCTGGATACTTTCGTGACAAGAATACCTGTCGCCAGGGAAATCATCAGAGAGGGAATCTGGCTTACCAGTCCGTCACCAATTGTAAGAATCGTGTATTTATTAAAGGCCTCGGCGGCCGGAATGCTCTCTCTGAAAACCCCCATGGCTATACCGCCTGCGAAATTAATTATGGTAATAATCAGACCGGCAATGGCGTCTCCTTTTACATACTTTGTGGCACCGTCCATGGAACCAAAAAAATTAGATTCTTCCTGAATTTTTTCCCGTCGCTCCTTCGCTTGTGCATCCGTTATTGCACCGGTATTTAAATCCGCATCAATTGCCATCTGTTTACCGGGCATTGCATCCAGGGTGAATCTGGCAGTTACCTCCGCCACTCTTTCAGAACCTTTGTTAATTACCATAAATTGTACTAATATTAAAATTACAAATACAATAATTCCAACAATCGGATCCCCGCCCCCGACAAAATTTCCAAATGTTTCTATTACATTACCCGGAGAACCGGAGGTAAGAATTAATCTGGTAGCGGATACATTTAAAGATATACGAAATATAGTAGTAAACAATAATACGGTTGGAAAGGACGCCATACTTATTACATCCTTGGAAAATAAAGCATTAAATAATACAACCAATGCTATTGAAATATTCATCGCCAGCAAAATATCCAATAATACGGAAGGGATTGGTACAATCAGGAATATAATTGCCGCCAGCAGATATAAACCTATGGCTAAATCCGTTTTTTTCATTTGTGCTACCCCCTATTATAACCGGCACACGCTATGCCTGCCTGTTGTTTAAATTATATACATAAGCCAGAACTTCAGCTGTCATTTGATACAGTTCCGGCGGAATTTCATTTCCAATATCCACATTGTAATAGAGCATTCTTGCAAGGGATTTATTTTCAACAATTTTTATTTCATTCTCCCTGTCAATTTCTCTCATTTTTTCTGCCAGATAATCCGCCCCTTTTGCTATCAAAACCGGGCCTTCCTATCTATCTTAATCCTATTTTATTT
>JAATEU010000529.1 GCA_015655565.1 Clostridiales bacterium | reverse complement strand
CTGTTGTATCAAAGGGTTATGCAGAAAGGGAAATAGAGCCGGACGTAAAACTGCCGGGCAGTATAAGCAGCAATTTAAAAACAGTTTCCTTTGCTGAATTGGATGACTTTGATCATGACACGCTTGGACTTCAATGGAATACCATGCGGGAATTCCTGGAGGATTCTTATAGTTTGTCTGAACGGCCGGGATATTTAACAATGAAATTGAATGAAGATTCCTTAAACAGTCTTGGACATATTAACTTTATTGGAAGGAGACAGCAGGATTTCAAGTGTGAAGTGACAGTTAAAATGGAATTTGCACCGACAGAAAAATACGAAGAAGCGGGACTCACAATTTATGGAGATCGTGCACATCACACAGACTTTTTTATAAGTAACCTGGATGGGAGGAATCAGGTCATTCTCCGCAAAAGAGTATCGGATCTTTTATGTGAAGAAGGCGGCAGGTTTACTGCCACGGATGCTGTATATTTGAAGATTGATGCAAATGAATTGGAATATCATTTTTCTTACTCAGAGGATGGAACAGACTATAAGCCAATAGGCATGACTTATACAAGACATGTTGCAACAGAAGTAATTGATGCTCCTTTTACAGGTGTATATATTGGAATGTTTGCTTCCGGCAATGGATATAAAAGTAATAAGAAAGCTTATTTTGACAGTTTTCTATATTTAAGTAAAGATAATTTAAATAAATAAGGGAGAAAGAAGGTAAGCAGACAGGTAAAATATTTCCGGAAGGATTTTTACGGGAATGCCACTAAAAACTCCAAAAAATGCTTAAAACAAGAGTGAAGGTTGAAAGAAAAAATAAATTGAGAAAGAATGCCATATTGTGATTCTTTCCACCATTTTTATTTGTGGCAATACCGCAGATAAGCCTGCGGTATGCAATGGATGTAAAAAATGGAAAACTCCCTTAGCGGGACAGTTCCCTTATTTAAGGAAGCAGACGGGAACTTTTACAAAATCCTCCTTCCTGCACTTGTTCTGAGATTTGGTTCAATCGGCTTATATATTTTATTAGAAAAATTCACAGCCGATTTCTTCTAATTTTTTATCCAACCATGGTTTTGAAAGACCTTTACCGCTTGCAATATCAGCTTTTTGTATAATTTCCATCTCACTGACAGCAGTTGCTTTTTCAATTAATTCTTCAACTTCTTCAGGTTTTACGACTAAAAGCCCATCTCCGTCGCCAATTAAAATATCGCCGGGGCAGATTACCTGTCCGCAAACAGATACCGGAACATTAATTTCTCCGGGACCGTTTTTATAAGGCCCATTAGGAGTAACACCTTTTGCGTAAACCGGAAAATCTGTGAATTCGGCAATTTCATCTTTATCTCTGATACAGCCGTCAATAACAAATCCATTGAGACCGGCAGCCATTGCCGTACGGCTCATGATTTCACCGCAGAGAGACCGGTGCATGCTTCCGCCGGCAGCTATTACAAGAACGTCACCGGGCTGGGCTAATTCAAGTGCTTTGTGAAACATCAGGTTATCACCTTCCGGTACGCGAACAGTAAAAGCAGTGCCTAATAAAGGCGATTTATTCATGGGCATAAGTGAACTGCCGCAGCAGGCAATCCGTCCCATGCAGTCATCAATATTTGCAACTGGAATTCCTTTAAAACCATCAATTAATTCTTTTGCCGGTCTATTAATTTTTGTGTATATTCGACACCCGATATTTGACATTTTATTTACTCCTTTTCCCGGTTTTTAAATGATTATCAGTTATGTTCAATTTTTTCATTGCAATTTCGATACGTTTTGCTGCTTCCATCAAATCTTCCATTGAATTTGCAAATGAAAAACGTAAGCATTTGTCGCCTCCCAGGCCGTAAGCATCTCCGGGGACACCGACAACACGTGCTTCTTCTATAAGGAAGTCGCAGATCTCATAAGAATTCATACCGTCAATGTTGAATTTAACCCATGCATAAAAGGCACCTTCCGGGTATTTGCAGGAAATGCCGGGAATCTTATTTAATGCATAGATAAAAGCATTTCTGCGTAATTCATAGCATTTTTGCATTTCTCCCATTTCTTTTGTACAATCAAGGGCAGCAAGTCCGCCGTCCTGAATAAAACCGCTTGTGCAGGTCATGATATGTTCCCATAAGCTGGCAATGCGTTTCAGGATTTCTTTTGGTGCACAAACATAACCGAGTCGCCAGCCGGTCATAGCGGCACATTTTGAGAAACCGTTGATGGTAATAACTCTGTCTGCAATTTCGCCGTAACTTCCAATGCTTATGTGTTTGTTTCCATCATAGATAATTTTCTCATAAACTTCATCTGAAAGAATTACAACATTTTCATGTGCTTTCAGATATTTTACTAATTCAAGTGCTTCCTCTTCGTGCAGAATTCTTCCTGTCGGGTTACAGGGATAATTTATAATGACCATTTTTGTTTTTTCAGTGGTTACGGCCTCAAGAAGATCCGCATTAAATTTGTAATTATTATCATAGGATAATTCAACAGAAACCGGTTTGCCGCCGGAGGAAGAAACGATAGGTGCATAAGATACCCAGCTGGGGTCAAGGCAAAGTACTTCATCACCTTCATTCAGCATTGCACGGATAGAGTTATAAATAGCCATTTTGCCGCCTGGCGTTACTAAAATGTTTTCCTCTGTACATTTAATGGTATTTTCTTCATTCAATTTTCTTGCAATGCGATTTCTTAATGCAGGAATACCTCGGCCTAATGTATAATGGGTATTTTCCTTGGTGGTCATTCCCTCATAAGCTGCATCACAGATTTTCTTTGGGGTCGGAAAATCCGGATCACCGCCGCCAAGGCCAATTACATCGATTCCCTGCATCTTCATTAACTTTGCTTTTTCGATATATTTTATAGATTCTGAGGGTTTTAAATTTTCAACTGCATGATTAAATAATAAACTCATTTTTTCCTCCTGGTATCCTTTAAACTTCTTGTTAAGCTGCAAAATTATACTTGCAGTGTTGAATAATTTTATGATAGCATAAGACAAAATGAATGAAAAATGAATAATTTCACTGTATAATATAAAAAATATTTATATTATATTTGACTTTTCAAAGGAGGTTGCTAATGAATTTTACAGAAATTGAAACTTTTTTAATGATTGTTCAAACAAAAAGTATTACAAAAACGGCAGAAAATTTATTTCTTTCACAACCCACAGTAAGCCATCGGTTGAAGTCTTTGGAAAATGAATTAAATATGGAATTGGTTATTAGAAAGAAAGGCTTTAAATCAGTAGAGCTGACAATAAAAGGAGAAGAGTTTATTCCCATTGCAGAAAGGTGGATGTATTTATGGAAAGAAACAAAAATGCTGCAGCATGGAAAAGAAAAACTGTTTCTTTCGGTTGGCTGTACGGATACATTGAGTACGACAGTATTTGCACCTTTTTATAGCAAAATTGTTAATGACGAGGAGCCGATAGATTTAAGAATTAAAACGCATCAGTCATATGAGTTGTATGGTTTGTTAGAAAACCATGAAATAGATATTGGATTTGTATATCATCATTTGTATTTTAAAAATATTATTTCGGAACCTATTATAACGGAGAAAATGTATTTGATACAGGCAATCAATACACCGCTGAAAAAACGGGAAATACATACAGATGAATTGAACGAAGATAAGGAATTGTTTTTTAGCTGGGAAACCAATTATCAAATATGGCATGATCGTTGGATTAATACTATTAAGAGGCCCAAAATACAGGTAGACACTTTTGCTTTGCTAAGCTGTTTACTTAAAAACGATCAGCTCTGGCTCATTGCACCTGTATCCATTGTGAAAGAGATTATGAAAATGAAACCGGTTTATATCAGTAAAATTGCAAACCAGCCGCCGGATAGAATTTGTTATAAAATCACTCATAAATTTCCAAGCTCATCTACACAAAAAGCAGTCACTCTTTTTGAGGAGAAATTAAAATTTTATTTAAATCAAAGTGAATGGGGAGAATTGGAGGAGTTTATATTTAATGATTAATAAATTTTTTTAATATATTATAGTTAAATTATTTATTTTTGAAAGAATATTTTCTATGCTATAATGGCGTTAAAAGTAAAGGCTGCGAAGCAGCATGCAAAAGCGTGTTGCTTCTTCTTAAAAATGGAAGCATTTCTGTCTTCATAAGAATATTTTGCAGGCGGGAGAACGAAAGCACAGAATTACGGGCTGCCTGAAATGTAATTCAATATAGAAAAGGCCGGAATGGAGGAAAATATGGGTGTACGTTTTTTGATAACAGGTGATAAAGCGGTTTCTGTTCAGTTCGGCAATGAAATCAGCAGGGATATTAATATAAAAGTTAGAATGCTGCAGTATGAATTGCAAAAAAATCCCATAGACGGAATTACAGAGACGGTACCAACTTATTCTGCTCTTATGGTTCACTATTTCCCTCAGGCTATCCGATATGAAAAGTTGAAAGAAGAATTGCTTGAACGATTAAAAAATATGGATCATGTTAAGCTGCCCAAAGCAATTGTAACAGAGATACCGGTGGTATATGGTGATGAATATGGAATGGATCTGGAGGACTGTGCGAACTTTGAACATATGTCCGCTGAAGAATTTATTCGGATT
>JAATEU010000496.1 GCA_015655565.1 Clostridiales bacterium | reverse complement strand
TGGAGTCCACCATTGCACCGATTTTACTCAAAGGCCGTTCCAATGCAGCATAAGGTTTTCCGGCTACGGAAACATTCCCGGAGGTGGGTGCGGACAATCCGAGAATCACACGTATGGTTGTTGTTTTTCCGGCTCCGTTAGGGCCGAGAAAACCAGTAACTGCACCGGGATGGATATATAGGCTGATGTTGTTTAACACGGTTTTATCCGCAAATTTCTTTGTCAGGTTTGTTAGTTGTATCATTGTTCCGCCCTTCCTTCCTGGCCGCTTTCAGCCGTGTTAAGATGTAAATCGTTTTTGGCAGAAAATAAGTCAAAAGCACTTTCCACAAAACAGTTGGCAGAATCCACCATTTCTTCGTTTTTGGCCGTCATTTGATTTTCAAGATGAAGTTCGGATAATTGCCTGACGAGTTCCAGATTGCCGCCCGTAAAGGATATAATTGCTTCCCACCAGCGTTTTGCCAAATCCTGCGCTGCGATACTGTCCGGTGAAGCGCCCTCATGAAGTAAAATAGTTGCTTCAATTAAAATTTCTTTCCATTTGTGATAGAACATTTGGATTGATTCTATATCTTGAAAATGTGGAGAAAGCATTTCTTGTTGTGCCTCCGTCATCATTTTGGGAGCTTGCGAAAATATGTCATCCCCAGGCAAGGCGCTAAGAAACCGGAGCAATACATGAAGTGGCGGCTCTTTGCCTGCCTCAATCATATGGGACATTATGCCAATGGTTGCGAATGAAGTATGCAAATGCTCAATTTTTTGCAGCAAAAGCAGTCGTTGATTTTTGAACATTTCCAATAGTTCATTTGTATTTGGTTGTAACAAAAGATGTTCTTTAATTTGCTCTAATGAAAAGTCGAGCGATTTATAAAATACGATTTGCTCAATCCGTATTAAGTCGTCCTGTGTATAATATCGGCGCCCACCTTCCGTCCTTCCCGAAGAAGGCAATAGCCCGATATTGTCATAATGCTGAACTGCACGAATCGTCAGACTCGCAGCAGAGGCAATCTCACCGCTTGTATATTTCTTTTTGTTCATACTAAATCCTCCTTGCAATTCAATTATATTTCATTACGCAACGTAATGAGCAAGAAAAAATTTTCGCTATATTAAAGATTTTTTTGGAAGCACAGAAAACGCTTAAAAATTTTCAAAAAAATGCTAAGGTTTGTCACCTTCGTATTATAATCATAATATCAGTTCGATAACGCTATTATTTCTTCAAGAGTGTTTTTTCATTCGTCAAATTCTTGTTTATCTGCATGTTACATAAAAATAATACGTAACGGTTTTTGTTTCATTATACAGCATTTTCCACAACTAAGGTTATATTAATCTAAAACTCCATAGTCAGTTTATAGAATTTCTGGATTCCTGTATTTATGATAGAATCTGGGTAGCAGAAAATTCAGAAATACCCAATTATCATGGAATGCGTAAAGATATAGTGGATGGATTGAAAGTAAAAGCACCGCCGGTGGTTCGCTGGACGGGGGGGATACTATTTGGATCTTTATCATTGGAGAGATGGAATCGGCCCCGGGGAAAGCAGGCCGGTTACATATAAATCGTGGCAAAAGGGATTTGGAGGGATCTGGAGGCGCACTGTAAAGTCCTCGTTTGGCAGGCGGATGAGGTGCTGGATAGGGGCTTTTTTTGCTGCATGTCAAATGACAAGCCGTTAGTTGATAAAAACAGTATGGTTATGTGGTTATTGGAGCCGGGCAGGGTCATTTGCAATACCTAACATCCAATTTAACCAACCGCTGACAGTAGATGCCCTTCTTTCAAATGTACTGTCTTTGTCCACATGATATAAGTTACATTCTTTCATTATTTTTACAATATAATTTTTATCCGGCATACCTCCTGCCTGTAAACAACTTATAAATATGTCATGAAATACTTTGTGCTGTAAGATGCACCTGCTTAGCTCTAATTGCCTGTTTCGATAAGAAAGCTTCATAATTTGCTTTCCTTTGTTTGTAAGCTGATATGTAACTTTGTAGCTTTCTCTGCTTTTCTCTGTTAATCCCAAGTATCTGCCGGCATCGGTATAATAGTTGGTTTGTCTTATATCAAAAGCATATTCTTCTGTAACTTCCTCCCTGCTAAGCGGCTTATCTAAAAGCAATTCACATAAATTTATCACACGTTTAAACCTGTCGGCCTGTGGAAAGGGGACTTCCGGTTCTGTTTGCAGAACAACATTCTGCAAAACCAATTCCAGGTCTGACATACTTATATTCATATCGGCTATGGAATAGTTTTTATTTTGAATCAATTCTAAAGAATTATATACGAAGGGATCTTTAAATTCATATTCATATAAACTAAAGACACCATTTGAATAAACCAGAAATATTGGCCGGACTTTCTTACTAATCCTGGAACTCCATACACGATACGGATAGTACAGCTGCCTTACTAAAAAATCTTCTGAAATATCACGTTTGGCTTCGAGTAATGCTAATGAATTAATGCCCTCATAGGCAGCATCAATTTCAATTTGTGAGTTAACAACTTCAACCGGTGCTAATTGTCCGCTTTTGTTATTCTGAATATTAAAATCAAATTTATCAGAACTCATACGTCCCGATACGGTTGCGACCAGGGTATCTTCCGATAAAAAATCAGAAAGGATTCCGGATGCGAACGCACAATTTATTGCTATTGCTTCACTGGGTATATTGTTACTGTCAAGGCTTTGAATAAGTGCCGGCAAATTTGCCTGAATCACAGTAGTGTTCAAGGATTCAAATGTTCTGTATGCCTCAAAATTTGATATTACATAATCACCTCTTGTTATAGGCAGTATGGCAAGTCCGTTATCAGAAAATATTTGCGGCAAATTAATATTATGATCAAATTTTACCATTAATCTTGGCTCTCTGTATTCCCTGATTTTATCCGCTGATATAACAAATTTATCATGCATGTCAATCTGATTTAAAATATCGTACTTACTAAATAAAATTTCCCATGCTTTATCATTTTTCCCTTTTGGTTTACTGCTCATAATTTCTTACCACCACCTCATCAACCTCACCGCGTTTGGTAGAATCTGAATTAATTACTCTTTTTGCCTGCAGCGTTTTAATATCATATGATTTATATTGGTCTTTGATAAAGCTGGTTGCTGAATTAGAAAGCATAAACTTTATTCCGCGGCGATTAAGATCATCACAGCATTCTCTTAGACGAATTTGTTCATTCCTGTCAAAACCGCCACTTGTATATCCTGTGAAATTTGCGGTTTCAGAAACCGGATCATAGGGCGGATCTAAATATACAAAACTTCCCTTGGGCAATTCAGCTAATACTTCAGCATAATCCCTGCATGAAAAATGTATTTGTGCAGAATTAAAATAATTGCTTACTGCGCGCAATGTCGGAGCATTTACTATATTAGGACTCTTGTAATGCCCAAAAGGGGTATTAAATTCTCCTGCATTATTTACTCTGAATAAACCATTAAAGCAGGTTTTATTGAGGTATACAATTCTTGATGCTTTTTCTACAGGAGATAATGAATTCCATTTTTCTTCATTTCGATCCCAATCTCTTATTTGATAAAAATAGTCCGATTCATTTTTATGTCCCTGCAAGGATAAAATCAAACTTTCTACATCATCTCTTATTACTTCATATAAATTAATTAGTTCTTGATTTATATCATTCACATAGGCTTTTGAGGGCTGCCTGTTAAACAGTAATGCACCGCCGCCAATGAAAGGTTCACAATATGTTGTTATTCGGGCCGGTAATAATGGAGTTAACGAATCTAATAGTTGTCTTTTTCCTCCAACCCATTTTACAACAGGTGCTGCCATTTTATTCTTTTTCATATTAAGCACCGTCCTTTACACTTTCTGATTTATATAATACCAAATATAAACGCAAAAATCAACCATATGTTCGGTCTGTTTATACTAAATACCTAGTTTATTTTATCATGCCATCATTATTATGTAAATGCTAGAAATATTAGACTCTAGCAAAGCGAAATATAGATTAGGGTAAGAGCAGGCTCTGAATTTCAAATTACGGAAACTGCTTTTATTAAACTTGTACTTTATCAAGTGTCCTGCTATAATTTTTAACAAGTGTAAGTCTGCTATAGAACATTCAATAGACCTGAATTTGAAAAAATGTTAAAATTTTATGAAGAAAAGTTAATAGTAATAAAAAATTCAAAAGAATTAGAGAAATATAAAATATGATGCAAAAATGAAACATGAGACAAAAATCAATGCGGTGCGTCGGAACACCGGATTGGGTTATGAAGAAAAGCTGAATAGAAAGTATGTAATTTATTTTTATATAAGAAAAGAGGATAATTATTATGCTAAGATTAAGGCCGTATAAACTGAATGATATAAAATATATACTTGAATGGGCCAGGGAGGAACGGGTATTTACTCTGTGGTGTGCAAATAAATTTTCCTATCCTCTTACGGAAAAACAATTAATGGATTACAAGGATACTTACGATAATGATGAGCATGGATGGAGTTTTACAGCCATAGATGAAAGCGGGAGGCCGGCAGGTCATCTTTTAATGAGAAAGGCTGACTATGATAAGCAGAGTATTCATTTTGGGTTTATCATTATGGAGCCGGGTTCCCGGGGAAAAGGGTACGGGAAAGAAATGGTGGGCCTTGCTGTAAAATATGCTTTTGAAATTTTGAAAGTAAAGAAAGCTACCTTAGGTGTATTTTCCAATAATCCGGCTGCACATAATTGTTATAAATCAGTGGGGTTTACAGACCGGGTATTACATGAAGACTGCTTTACCTACAAAGATGAAAAGTGGAGTCTTTATGATATGCAGATTGAAAACAGAAGTTAAAAATCTGTTTTTAATAATATTTTGTATAAAAAACCAGTAATAAATATAGTTGTGATAAATAATCGCGGATGTTAATGCCAGTATTTTAAATTTAGGTATTAGAGGTCAATTCGTGTTGCTAATGGAAAACATATATCCTAAATAAAAGGAGGCTGTTATATATGTATAAAACCACATTAAACTGGCTGATACAGGATAGTGCAATCGATAGCCTGGAATGTGTCTGCTGTACGCAAATGCTTTCTTCCGAGATTTCCGGTGTGAGTGTATTGGATAACCCCGAGGGTGCGCGTTGGTTTCGGAAAAATGAGCTGATTTTAAGCAGCGGTTATATATTTAAGGATGATGAGAAGCTTCAGCTTAAACTACTTAGTGAATTGAAACAAATAGGATGTGCTGCTTTAGCCATTAAACTGAAAGACTATCTGGGAACAATTCCCTCCATTATGGTAAAGGAAGCGGAGAAATTAGGTTTTCCCCTGATATCAATACCTTATTATCATAAATATACGGATATTATTAAGGAAGTATATGGTTCTTTGGAAGAAGAGAAGATAAAACAAAATACATTCATATTCCAGGAAATTCAAACCATCTCGGATATTTATTTTAAAAACCAGGGGCTTATGGCGGTTTTATCGTATCTTTCAACCTATTATAAAAGGCCGGTTATGATAACAACCATAAATTTTGAACCAATATCCTTTTATATCCCTGAGTGCTGTACAGAATTAAATCAAATAGAATTAACTGATATTTCTTATCATCCGATTACTCTGTCAAACATTTTTGATGAGAATAATGCGAAAGAGAAGTACCATATTTTCCGTATCCGTGATAAAATACTGCAATTTTATACAGTTTTATTACCAAATATGGATTACTATTTATGTATTGATGCGGATAAAGAGAAAATGGATGAGGTCCATTCCCGAATTATTTCTAATAGTGTTCTTTTCTTGAGTATGGAACTTGAAAAGCAGAAACTACTTAACTCAAAGAGTTTATATCCGGATTATTATTCTTCCTTTTTTTCATTATTATTGAATGGAAGTTCCAAAACGAAAGAAGAATTAAAGATAATCTGTGATTTATATGCATTTGATCCTGAATTGAAAAGAGTCTGTATTACTCTGCAGTTACAGGATGAGAAGGGCAGAAACAATATAAAAAATCTTTATAACCAGGCAATTAAATTAATACAGGAACAGGTAAAATGCTTTATCTGCTTCCACGGCAATTTTGTTTCTGTTTTTCGGTTTTTTCCTTCCATTCATCAGAATCTGGATGCCATTACCGAATCCTATATGTTCTCGCAGACACTGTATGAAGAATTATCAGCGGTATTTAACTTAAGAATTGGTGTTGGAAAGGCACATATTGGTGTTGATACGATTGCAACCTCCTTTGAAGAAAGTTTTCGGGCTATTGATCTGCAGAAGCAATTGAATCTGCCGAAACAGGCTTCCTCCTATTGGGAACAAAACATCTATCATATTTTAAGCCAGACCAGCATGAAGGATTTTACGGAGCTGTATCACGATACGATAGAGCCTTTAGTAACCTATGATAAAGAGAATGGCACCGATTTTTTATATACATTAAAGGTATATTTTCAAAATACGTTCAATATCAGTGAAACAGCCAAAGATTTGTTTATTCACAGAAATACCCTGTCATACAGGCTGCAGCAGATTAAAGAGCTGCTTCGTTTTGACTTTAGCTTTGATAATAATATTAATGCTTTATTTTCCCTGTATATGGGTATCTGGGGATCTGAATTAAGTAAATAAGAATTTTATTTTTTGATTTCGGTTATTTTCACATCATTAAAAGGAAGGCAGATCCGCTTTTTTTCCTGGGAGGACTTATAAATTCCTTTGATAATTTCCAATGTTTTTTTACCCTCAATTCCGTCAACTTTAACAGGAGCATCATTAAGCACGGAAAGATAGAAGTCTTTAAGCTGTATATGGTGACTGCTTCCCCAATAATTCGGGCCTACGG
The DNA here is from genome assembly GCA_015655565.1 of Clostridiales bacterium. GTDB lineage: Bacteria > Bacillota > Clostridia > Lachnospirales > Lachnospiraceae > Anaerocolumna. The sequence continues at coordinate 2,040 of JAATEU010000496.1, read as the reverse complement.
AAACTTCTTCATAAGCACTGCGGATCTCGGTGTACATTCCGTCCTTTTCTATAAAACCTAAATCCTGAATCAGGCCGGCCCTTCCGTTTTCTCCAAAAATCTCGATTGTGACGGGTGAATTATCGCTATACAGATTGCAGGCATATAAATTATATATACAGCCGTTCTTAAATTTTATGACAGCTTCTGCCGCGTCCTCCACCTTTATTTCTTCATGACAGTAGTTATGGATACTTCCTTCAATCCATTCCGCATCGCTGCCTAAGATATATCTTACCCGGTCGATGCTATGGATTGCCTGATCTATGAGCACACCGCCGCCCTCCTTATCCCAGGTACCCTTCCAGTCACTGCCTTCATAATAGGAATAGGGCCTGTTCCAGGTCAGATAGGACCTGGCGCCGAGAATCTTGCCCATTTTCCCGGACTGAACCAGCTCTTTTAATACCTTCACACTCTTTGTGTATCTGGTCTGAAAGATTACACCCAGTTTTACACCGGTTTCTTTTTGAACACGAAGCATCTCGTCAGCTTCCTGCAGCGTAATGGCTATCGGTTTTTCCACCAGTACATGGATTCCCGCTTTCATTGCTTTTATAGCTATTACCGGATGCAGATAATGGGGAAGGCAAAGATGGACTGCATCAATACCTTTGTTGAAGATTTCGTCCGTATCCGTTGTGTAATTACAGTTAAATGGGGCAGCAAATTCCTGTGCCTTTTTGAGGTCGGTATCTACAGCATAGCATACATTAACATATTTTTTTAATTTACGGAATGCGTCTGCATAGGAAACAGAAATTCTTCCGCAGCCAACAATGGCTACATTTAATTTATCCATAGTATTTTACTTCCTTATATTTATTTTAAACCATGAAAAAACTCCATGGCCGGATATCAAAAGTCCAATTGAGTGAGACGCATATATTTAGTTTTTTCAAACTGAACCTATGTGTTTTGGGTGTCTATATATAGCTATTCAAAAATTGGACTGCTTCCAGAATATCTTTTTCCGGATTTTCCCCCACTTCTCTTTCAATGGTTAAAAATCCGTCATAACCGATTTCATCCAGGGCATGCATATAGGCGTCAAAATCCACTTTACCCAGTCCGAGGGGCGTTTCAAGGAAATAATCTTCCATTCGCATATCCCCGATTCCGCCTTCTGCAAAAAAGCCGTATATTATCGCCGGATCGGTTTTCTTTATCATAATACCGTCTTTGGCATGGGTATGGACAATATAATCCTTTAAAATATGTACGCCTTCTACAGGATCCTGGCCTGTGACCATAACAAAATTAGCAGGATCATAATTGACACGGATACCTCCGGGAGGCAGGGAGTCAAGAAAATTTTTTAATGTCAGGGCCTTTTCAGGACCGGTTTCAATGGCCGAATATGCGTCCAGGCTGTCTGCAAAAGCTCCCAGCTGTTCAAAGGCATCTTTCATAACCCGGTATCTTTCACAGTTTATATCTTCCGGAATAACACCAATATGGGTTGTTACAATATTGGTACCTAAGTCTTTAGCCAATTCCATAATCTTTTTGGATTTTTCTATTTTACTGGCATTCTGTTCCTTTAACGCAAATCCATGTCCGCCCAAATCCCCGCATAAAGCCGCAACCTTAAGACCGTTTTCTTCTATAAAATTTTTCAGGTCTTTTCTTTGCCCGGGAGTTAAGTTGTCAGGATCCGTTTCTCCGGACACGGCATATATCTGAATGCCTTTCACCTGCATGCCTGCAGCCTTTTTGATTCCCTCTTTTATACCAAGTCTTAAGGAATCTACCATCATACCGATTTCCTTTGCCATATTTATTCCCTTTCCTGTATATTGCAAGTTTATTTGTAACGATTCAGTCGCTAACTCCCGCAGGCTGTTTGAGGTTGCTGAAAAAGTCCCTTTTTAGGAAGCTGAATGAATAAAGGTGTATATATATTACTTTAGCTACCTTTCCTTCCTGCGGCATGTTCTTTGTAGAGCCTCAAAGATATGAAAAACATCGCAGCTGCTCTGTTTTTCACTGAGTCTCCAG
>JAATEU010000556.1 GCA_015655565.1 Clostridiales bacterium | reverse complement strand
TTCACTACCGTTTCAAATAATTCCGCACTGGTATTAAAATGAAGAAAGCTGGTAACGAGGGACACCGTTTGGAATTTGTATTCCAATTCCTCAAGTTTTTTACGGAGTTCGTCCTGTATGGATAAGGAATCAATGGGGAAAATCAGCAAAACACTATTCTTGACAGAAATCACGGGAAAAAACAGGGAAAGCTTCTTTACGGATAAAATATCATAAAAATCCTTTAAAAAATCCTTCAAAAAGGTATCTTCAATGAAGGAGCAGATACAAACATGAAGGCAATTGCCCGGAAAGGCCAGTAATGGTTTATATTTGTTGTAGCAGTTCATGAAATCATGATTTTCTTCAAGAGCTTCCATTAAAAAACATTGTTCCATTGGAGAACGGACGCTGTTTAATATTTGCGTCTGCTGTAAGTTTGCTTTCTCTCTTTTTAAGTCGCGGTTTCTGCGTATTTCAGCCAGGGCGTTAATCAATTCCTGCTTGTTCGTCGGTTTTAATAAATAATTTTGTACACCATATTTCATTGCCTGCTTCGCAAATTCAAATTCGCCGTAGCCGGATAAAATAATATAGTCAATGTCGGCATCCAGACGGGAAACACGTTCAATAAGCTCAAGTCCGTTCAGAACCGGCATTTTCAAATCGGTTATAATCACATCAGGAAAATTATCGCATATAAAATCAAGGGCTTCCATGCCGTTTCTGGCAGTCCCGACGAGTTCATATCCCAATGGGTTAAAGTCAATCATTTGAGATATTGCATTGCGGATTATGTCTTCATCATCTACAATTATCAGTCTTAATAACATATTATAAATCTCCCTTCTTTATTGGACGCTCCCGGAAACTCCCCTGTGCAGATTTGTAAGGGTACTTTTATTCTATTCCGTTACATCTTCCGTGCCCTTTGGTATTTGCAGCAATACAATGGCCATACCGTCCTGATTAAGAAATGACAAACCATATTCCTCGCCGAATATCAGGCGCAGGCGAGAGTCAATATTCATTAAACCAACGCCGGTTCCCAGGGGTCTTAATGTGTTTTTCCGGATTTTTTCCAGCAGATTGGCTTCAAAAAAAGAACCGGTATTTGCAACCCTCAGCTGGTAACGGTTGCTTTTATCAATGAGTGTAAGAAAAACCCCGCAAGGTTCAAAGCTGAATTCCATGGAATGCTTTAATGCATTTTCTACCAGGGGCTGTATACTCAGCTTTGGGATAAGTATCCTGTTGTACTTGTCCGGAATGTCAATTGTTATTTGTAACCGTTCCTTGAACCGTATTTTTTGAATTTGAATATAACTGTTTAAAAATTCAAGTTCCTGTTCTAAAGGAATTAATTCTTTTTGCTGCATAATGGAAGCACGGAATAAATTTCCAAGAGATAAAACCATAGTGGAAATATCTTCATTTCCCTGCATTTGCGCCATACAATTAATAGTATCCAGGGTGTTATACAAAAAGTGCGGATTTATTTGCTGCTCCAGCATTTTTATGGTGGCATCCTTTAACAGCAGCTGCTTATCATAGTTTTCATCACGCAATGCTTTCACATTTTCCGTCATTTCGTCAAAGGTGCGGTGAAGGCGGCCAATTTCATCCTGCCGGCCTTGATAGTTATATTTTTTCGCAGACGGACGGACCGGTTCACCGCCAAATTCCTTCATTTTATAAATCAGGTAATCCAAATGCTTAAAAATATTTTTTAATATTATATTTGTAAACATAATGGAAAAAATTAAAAATACTGCCGTTAAAAATACTGCCGTTAATTTCACCTGGGTTGCCCGGTAAAATATCTGGTTATAGTCTCTAAAATAGTAATAATTCCATGGAACATAATTCATATTGCCGAAGATAATAAACTTTTTTTCCCCGTCAATACTTTCAATCTGGTAGGTTTCTGATAAATTCTTTCTGAGAATCTGATTTTGTTCATAAATAGCTTTTTCCGGATAAATCTGATCACCCTCATGAAACAGGATAAATTCAGTGACGTCCGGCGTATAGCCTGCATTTTCCAGGGCATCGGCAATGATTTTGTCTAGATTTGCCTTTACATATAAAGTACCTAATTTCCTAAGATTCAGATACTTCTTCTGCCTGATTTGACGGACACAAAACGTAGCATAATTGGTCATCTTGTCTGAAATCCATACGGTTCCTCCATTGGCATCAGCTGCCTGCTTAGCTGTCGTATCAAAATCAAGTTCCGTTTCTTCCAGGGAATCTCCCATTGTAATAATGGCATCATCTGTCACCAGGGTGATGGACCTGATATAATCATTTAGGAACATATAGGTATAAAGGGCTTCATATGCATCCCTTCTATAGGATGCCGCCTTATAATTATCTGGCGAATCCATCAGCAGGGTAAGGCTTTTCTGTATGACATTGTCGGCAATGATATAGTCCGACATATTGGAAATTGCGGACATTTCCGCTTCAATATTGGATATTACGTTATCTAATAGCTGTGCATTGGTCTGATACATATCCCTGTCATAATAATCAGTCAGCTTATGTAAATTGACTGAAAAAACAATACCCAGAAAAATAAAGGAAGCATAAACAATCACAGTTATTTTTCTCTTTAACGGCAAATTGGCATAACAGCATAATATCTTTCTCAAGTAACCCAATCGCTCCACCCCCTTATGGCAAATTATATAAAAATAACCAAACAAAATAAAGAGCTTTTCTGCATAATACTCAAAAAGACATTTTTTCGACCTATAAAAAGCCGTTTTTTTAATTTACTTTTGTGCAATATGTAGTATTATTGCAATACAAACCAAAAGAAATACGCCCTCGAACCGTAAAAATTCGCGCAGCGTGTTTCTTCCGGTCGCAGGCGAGTTCACAATCAGCAAGCAATCTTTAATTGAGCAAACTTGATGATTGCTCACTTTGTCTTCGCGAAAAATAAAAAAGGAGGTATTTGAATAATGAGGAAAAAAAAATTATTATCTTTACTTGTGTTGACCGCAATGGTTACAGGACTGTAGGCAGGGTGTGGCGTTAACAAGACATCACCTGCAACCGATACGCAAAATACGGAGGATACTTCTTCCGGTGATGAGAAAGTAACTTTAAGCCTGGTTTGGTGGGGAAACCAGACACGAAATGATTTGACGCAAAAAGCAGCGGAGCTTTACATGAAAAATAATTCCAATGTAACTATCAAAACAGAGTTTACGGATTGGACAGGATATTGGGATAAGGTTTCCACAATGGCGGCAGGCGGAAATCTCCCTGATATTTTACAACAGGATTATGCTTATATTAATCAGTTTCAGGAGAGCAATCAGCTGGCCGACCTGACTCCGTTTATCGAGGACGGGACCATTGATACATCCAATATACCGGAAAGCATTATAGAAAGCGGTAAAATTGACGGTTCGGTATATGCTCTCAGCCTGGGCAGCAATGCACCTATGATGGTTTACGACAAAGAAATCGTGGAAAAAGCCGGTGTTACAATCCCGGAACAGCCAACCATCGATGAATTATATGAAATCGGACAGACCATTTATGAAAAGACCGATGTCCTGACCTACTTTGACGGCGGCATTAATATGATACAGTTTATCGCAAGAACAACCGGCTCTTATTTATTTGACGAACTGGCAGAGGGAACAGCTGACTCAAGCTTATTATATTTTACCAGTATCGCAAAGTTTTCAGATGCAAAATTCTGCATTCCGGCTAATTTATTGGTAGAGAAAAATCCTGAGGTTGTTGAAACCAAACCGATTATTGATCAGACTACCTGGAATGATTTTTGCTTTTCCAACCAGTTTATCAGTGTTTCATCCACTGCCGGAAGGGATTTCGGAATCTGTATGTGGCCGACTACGGCAGATGCGGCAGCACAGCCGGAATATTTAAAGCCAAGTATGTTTTTCTCCATAGCGGAGACTTCCAAAAATAAGGAAGCAGCGGCAAAATTTATTGACTGGTTCACAAACAGCGAGGAAGCCAATGAAATTTTAATGGGAGAACGTGGAATTCCAATTAACACGGAGATTGCAGACTTTGTAAAGGGTAAGGTTGACGACGTAACGGCCCGGGTATTTGATTTTATTGCCAGGGTAACGGAGATTGCAGAGCCCATTGACCCTCCCAGTCCATCCGGTTTCAGCGAGGTGGAAGAATTGGGCAAAAGACTGGTAGAGACCCTTCGTTTCGGCGAAATCAATATGGAAGACGCAGCAAACGAATTTGTTACAGTCTCTAAAGAGATTTTGGAGGAAGCAGCCAAATAGACTTTCACAGATTGGAGATAACATCATTGAAAAAGAACAGTATGACTCCGAAACGAAAAAGGACTATTGGTCAGATCATGAATAGAAAGGAAGTCGCAGGATATGTATTTATCCTGCCCTTCCTGATAGGCTTTCTCGGCTTCATTATTCTGCCCATGCTTGTTTCGTTCGGATTTTCATTTACACGGTATAATATTTTAAAGACACCGTCATTTATCGGTCTTGAAAATTACATAACAATGCTTACCAGTGACGCTACGTTCTGGAAATCCTTCGGAGCAACCCTGTATTACGTTATATTTTCCGTTCCCCTTAGATTAATAATGGCGCTGATCGTTGCCATGCTTTTAGTAAAATCCACAAAGCTGTCCGGATTTTACCGCGCGGTATATTATTTGCCATCCATCATTGGCTCAAGTGTGGCAGTAGCAATTTTATGGAAACGGATGTTCGCCAGTGACGGCGTAATTAATGCATTGCTCCAGTCAATAGGGATTCCCAGTACGGTTGCCTGGCTCGGACGTACGGATACGGCAATTTGGACTCTGATTGTTTTAGCAGTTTGGCAGTTTGGATCATCTATGCTGATTTTTTTATCCGGTCTGAAGCAAGTTCCGGTAAGCTTATATGAATCGGCAAAGGTAGACGGAGCAGGCGGGATATACCGTTTTATAAAAATTACGCTGCCAATGCTTACACCGACAATTCTCTTTAACCTGATAAACCAGATAATCAACGGATTTATGGCTTTTACCCAAAGCTATATTATCACACAGGGAAAACCCAGGGATTCTACCCTATTCTACACCGTGTACATGTATCAAAATTCATTTACCTATGGCAAATTAGGATATGGTTGTGCTATGGCATGGGTTATGGTACTTTTTGTAGGACTTATTACATTTCTTTTATTTAAGACACAAAAGAGGTGGGTATATTATGAATCGTAGAGGTGAAAACTATGAATAATTACATTTTAAAAAGAAGATTATCCAAAGTAATTTATCATGTGTTTACATTTCTGTTTGCCATTATCATGATATATCCGGTACTCTGGATGGTTCTCAGCTCATTTAAAGATACAAATGAG
>JAATEU010000522.1 GCA_015655565.1 Clostridiales bacterium | reverse complement strand
TATGGTTGAAGTGGGACCCAGTACATAAAAAGGAATTCTATAATGTTTTGCTAAGATTGCAACACCGCTTGTACCGATTTTATTTGCGGCATCACCGTTGGCGGCTATCCGGTCACAGCCCACAAAGCAGGCCTGGATCCAGCCGTTTTTCATAACAATGCTGGCCATATTATCACAGATCAGGGTTACATCAATGCCTGCTTTCTCTAATTCATAGGAGGTTAACCGCGCTCCCTGCAGCAAAGGCCTGGTTTCATCTGCAAATACCTTAAAATTCATACCACGTTCTCTACCCAAAAACAAAGGACCCAATGCCGTTCCGAAACGGGAGGTGGCTAAAGGACCAGCATTGCAGTGGGTGAGTATTCCGTCGCCTTCTTTTATCAGGGAAAGGCCATATTCCGATATGGCTGCGCACATACTGATATCTTCTTCCTGGATTGCCTTACACTCTGTACCCAATAATCCCAGGATATCCCTGATTGTTTTTTCTTTATTGCCGGTTACAACACCCTCCATACGGTTTAAGGCCCAGCTTAGATTTACCGCAGTCGGTCTGGAAGAATTCAGATAATCTTTATATTTAATAAATTCCTTATAAAAATCATCGTAAGTTTCTGCTTCAATGGCCTGTGCCAATACATAGATGCCATATGCCGCGCAAATACCGATAGCAGGCGCACCTCTTACTTTTAACTCAGAAATGGCATCATATAATTCCTTATCGGTTCCCAGTGCCAGATATTCCGTTATATTAGGAAGCTTCGTCTGGTCAAGGATCACGACTTTTTTACCGTCTTCACTTAATTTTACATTATCAATGTGTGTAACTTCATTTAGCTTGCTCATATTACTCAAAAGTCCCCGTTTCCTAAGTCAGACAAGTGCATTTTCTTGCTGCCTTAAAATTTAAATCCTGCTTTAAAAGCTTTGGATCCGAACGCTTTTTCAAAGTCTTCCAGCTCATACAATTCAATCGGCGGCAGGGTAATCAATTCCCTTTTTAATAATTGAAGGGCCGGTTCAAATGGGCCGCACCGGCTTCCCAGAATGGTTATTTCATTTACGACGAAATAACTCATATCAATCTCTACCTTACCGGCATAGGTACTTTTTAATACGATAATTCCCTTCTTGCGGACCAGCTTCCCGGCAGTTAAGATTCCGGAAGGTGAACCTGTTGCATCAATTACAACTTCAAAGGTTTCCCCTGTATTTACTGCTGTCCTGGCAAATTTACGGAAATTCTCCAGTTTTTCTTCATGTCTTCCAATTACAGTCAGAGCAGCGCCGGAAAGGGAAACTGCCTGTGTTATCATATAGGCTAATCTTCCGTCCCCAATGACGGCAACATTATGGGAAGGCTTAATAGGTACCTGTTCCATAATTTCAAGTGCGGCCGCCAGAGGTTCCGTAAATACAGCTACCTCTGCGGGTATTTCTTCCGGAACTACATGAAGCAGATCCGTATCCAGGGTCATATACTCAGCAAAACAGCCGTCCTTACCGGAAATCCCGATAACCCTTCTGTTGATGCAGTGGGTTTTTCGTCCTGTTTTACAATAGATGCATTCCCCACAGCCGGCATTGATTTCCCCCACTACCCGTTTTCCAATTAACTTCTTTTCATTGGATTCCATTACGGTACCTACGAATTCATGCCCCAAAATACCATGAAAATCCGGTTTGTAACCTCTTAGTATTTCTTTATCCGTATTACAGACAGCGCTGATTACTATTTTAATCAGGCTTTCCTTAGGGCCCGGAACAGGCATTTCATAATTTTCCAGATATTTTGCCGTTTTTTCATAATATAATGCTTTCATATATCCATGCCTTTCAAACTGCGCTATATATAGGCTGTGCATAATACACGAATCTTTCATCAGGTTCTTGTACCCTGGGAGTTTTGCAGCAGCCCCTGTCACACAATGAACAGAAACATATTCGATTCCGGTAATGTCTTTTATATTGACTTTGCAAGATTGACAATTGTTTCCGTAATTAATTTCTGAAATAAAGGTGCTGCACGATCCGCAGTTTCCTGAACCTCTTCATGGGTAAGGGGTTGCTCCACCATTCCTGCACACAGATTGGAAATGCAGGAAATTCCGCATATCTTCATACCCATATGATTCGCAGCCACCGCTTCACAGGCAGTACTCATACCTACTGCATCTGCTCCCATAATTCTGCACATTTTAACTTCATGAGGAGTTTCAAAATTAGGTCCTGTCAGCTGGATGTAAACTCCTTCCTGCAAGGGAATATTTAGACTTTGTGCTGTTTTCCGTATGACCTCCTGTAACTCAGAATCGTAAACATGGCTCATATCAGGGAAACGCAGGCCTAATTCCTCCATATTTTCCCCGATTAACGGAGAAGGTACAAAATCCGATATGTGATCCGTGATCATCATAAAGTCACCGCTGCGGAAATTATAATTAACACCGCCGGCAGCATTTGTTAAAAATAAAACTTCCGCTCCCATCAGCTTCATTAACCGGACAGGCAATACCACCTCCGAAATAGGATATCCTTCATAATAGTGTACCCTTCCCTGCATAACTACTACCGGTATTCCGCCAATATAACCAAATACAAACCTGCCTTTATGGCCTTTTACGGTTGAAACCGGAAAGCCTTCTATTTCACTGTAATTTAACACAGCTTCAATCTGAATGCTGTCAGCATAACCACCTAAACCGGAACCAAGAATCAGGGCAATCTTAGGTTTAAAATCAATTTTATCCCGGAAACTTGTATAACATTGCTTTAGCTTATCGTAAACCGGATTCATGTTTATCTCCTTTTATTTTATTTTATCATTACTTTATTTTATCATTACTTTTTTTCATAATTCGTTATATTACAGGAACTAAACTCAAGTTCCTATAATCAGATGCAAGCGGTAAATACACCGCCTTTTATGGAAATTATAAAGCAATTACCAATAAGCTATATTATAACAGAAAATTAATATATCTTCAATGTGATTATAAAGATCAATTATATAATAATCAGTAACCAATTGGATCATGAATGAGAGTAACCATCCTGAATGCGTGTTTGTGTCCGGCCGCTTCCCGAGTAAATGTATCTATACAATGCACATGTCTGTCTCCAATAACAATTGCTCCTGAAGTTCTGCCGATATATTCATGATAATGTCCATTAATGTAATCCGTTCGAAAAACTACTTCATGAATGTGGTCGTTTTTATCAACAGGAATTGCTTCTCCCGTAACAGCTGCAAACCGATGATAATGATGGTCGTCAGCCATTTTTAAGTATCCCTGGAACTCATGGACATGATACTGGATTTCAATTGTTTTTAAATCAAAATTTAATTTTATATATTCCAAAAGAATCAGCTCCTTATTATGTTTTAGCAAAAAAGTACGTTCAAAGTATCATATGCGTATTTACATAATAAGTGCAAATGCCATTCATTCAGTATAATTTGGGCAAATTCGGATACCAATCTTACGGAAGGATTTCTTTTAGCGTAAACGGTTATTTTCAAATCGTGCGAAAGTCTGCAGGCAATTTGTAAAGCCCCTGATACGTTCCTCCAAATCTCCTTCCTCTACTGTACAATCCAGGGAAACAGTCATATCATTTAATGTTTTATCATTAATATGTTTCTTATTACTTAATAATATGTCAAGCTTTTCTTTATAAGTATGCGCATCTAAAAATTCAAGCAATACAGGATTTATAACGCCTTCTTCTTCATAAGCTCTGGTTTCAGATTTGGAACCGTCTTCGATCGGAACAAGGGTCTCTTTTTCTTCTTTCACAGCTGCCTGTTCAAATCGGTACTTTTGACGTACCTCCGGATATTTATTCTCATCCACTTCACCAATAAATATTTCAAGCGGTCTTACATAAGTTTTGAAATTCCCATATAACGCCTGATATACTACCATCTTTTCACCAGTTTCCCAATGGGTGGCTACCGTAATAATCTGATATAAATTATTTTTAAAATGTCTATATATCTGTCCCGGTTTTGGTATTCTCTCTTCTTTCAATCTTTCTCCTCCGTTTCTGCTTAATATCACCAAACCAATGGCTGATACCGTTACCTTCACTCATTTTTCCTCATCCTTCCAGACTATTAAAATTGAGTCAGACCATCCCTTGTAACGATACCATAAATATACTTAGCCGGGTCCGGTTTTGCATCCTCAATGGTATATGCCTTTAAGTATCTTGTCTTAGCTGTCTTCATCTTATCCATATTATTCCCGTATAAGGAAGCCAGGGATTCGCCGGCCTTTACTTTATCACCGAGCTTCTTATGAATTTGTATTCCAACACTTAGGTCTATGACACTGTCCTTGGTTTCACGGCCTCCTCCTAACACCAGGGAAGTCATTCCGATTTCATCGGTAATTATCCTGGTAACATACCCCTCCCGGTCCGAGATTACTTCTTCTTGTATGGAGGCCTGAGGGAACCGCTCTGTATTGTAAACCGCTCTGTCATCTCCGCCCTGGGCGCGGACAAATTCGGCTAATTTATTTAAAGCTGACTGATCCGTAATGGTTTGTTTCAATAATTTCCTTGCTTCTTCCACCGATCCGGCTTTTTTTGCCCCAAGCAGCATATAGCTTCCTAAAGTTAAACTCACCTCCAGTAAATCCTCCGGACCATTTCCCTGTAAAGTACGAATTGCTTCTGCTACTTCAATCGAGTTTCCGACCGCCCTTCCAAGAGGTTGGTTCATATCCGTAATAACCGCATAGGTTTCCCTTCCCACTCCGTTTCCAATCTCAACCATGGCCTCGGCTAATGCTGTGGAATCCTCCAGGGTCTTCATAAATGCCCCGCTTCCGGTTTTAACATCCAGAACAATTACATCTGCACCGGAGGCTATCTTTTTACTCATAATACTGCCGGCAATCAGGGAAATATTATCTACGGTTGCCGTTACATCTCTTAAAGCATATATTTTTTTATCGGCAGGTGCCAGATTGGCGGTTTGTCCAACAATTGCCATTTTCATCCGGTTTACATTATCTATAAATTGTCCGGTTGGAATTGAGGTTGAAAAGCCCGGAAAGCTCTCTAATTTGTCAATGGTTCCTCCGGTATGTCCCAGTCCGCGGCCGGACATTTTTGCAACGGGTATTCCCAGGGAGGCCACCATGGGGCTTAAGACCAGGGAAGTTTTATCCCCTACCCCTCCGGTACTGTGTTTATCCGCCTTAATGCCTTCAATTGCAGATAAATCAAGCATTTCCCCGCTGTGTGCCATAGCCATGGTCAATGCTATGGTTTCAGATTTATCCATACCTTTTAAGCAAACTGCCATTAAAAAAGCTGCCATCTGATAATCCGGAATCTCATCTTTTGTAAAACCATTTACGATAAATTTAATTTCCTCTTCCGTTAAAGACCCCCCAATCTTTTTTTTATAAATCAAATCATACATTCCCATATAATAACCTCCTAACTTTAATTATAATTTCAAAATTCCGGTTTGTCCGTTTCCTTCTTTCGCTGTCTCCCGCAAGCTATTTTTAAACGCTTTTCATGAAAATACGGGGTCAGGCGGTGCCAAAACAAAAGCATTTTATTTGTTTTGTGCACATCAAGGCTCCTACATAATATTTTATAAATTAATAATATAAAATACTATTCCCGGATTTATTTACAACATAGTATACTGCATATATTTCATTATATAATTTAATATTCAATTATTCAACTATAACTCATTTTCGGTTTTATTAACTTTTGTTTTAAATTGTATCGGTTGTTTAGCTATTTTTAAGATAAACTGTTTATGATATCCGTAAGGTTAACTTGACATGGAGTATAAATAATGCTATCTTACATGTAAGGTACACATTACATTAACTTTAAATATATTCTCATAGGAAAGGAATGGTATTAATGAAAAATAGAATCCGGGAATTCCGGGAATTACTTGGCTTAACACAGGAACAGCTGGGAACGCTTGTGGGAGTATCAAGGCAATCAACGCAGTTGAGACAGAAAAATTCGAGCCCTCCATCTGGCTGGCTTATGATATATCTAAAGTATTTAAAAGCCCCATCGAGGAAGTTTTTATTTTTGAAGAAAGTGAACGGAAATCCAGATCCCGGCAAAACAGGGGTGTTTTATCATGGCATTAAGACAGATCCGGTTAAATGAAGATGCAATATTAAGAAAAAAAAGTAAAAGAGTGGAACAGATAGATGATAGAATAAGACAGCTTTTGGAAGATATGGCAGAAACCATGTATCACTCTAAAACCGGCGGAGGACTGGCGGCCCCCCAGGTAGGTATCTTAAAACGGCTGGTGGTTATTGACATGGGGCAAGGGTTAATCCAATTGGTAAATCCCGTAATCCTTGAACAGGAGGGGATACAGGAAGTTATAGAAGGCTGTTTAAGCCTTCCGAATACCTGGGGCAAATTAAAAAGACCTGCCAAAGTTACAGTACAGGCACTCAATGAAAAGGGTGAAGAAATTATATTAACCGGCACCGGAGATTTGGCAAAATGCTTTTGTCATGAAATAGAGCATTTGGATGGTATCCTTTTTACTGATTTTGTTACGGAATATATTAATATTTGAGTTTTCTCGTTTTAAATTAATATAGTTAGTGTACTATCCATTGCTGAAAGCATGCGGCGTAAATGGAACTGTTATTCCTTCCAGCACTTCATAAATGGCGAAAAAAGGAGAATCCACGCTACCTGTCCCAGCAGTTGGCAGCCATTGAAAGATTCCTTGATGCAGAACAGCCCGAACGCGATCTGATATCACAGGTCTTGGATAAATGCTGTAAGAATTTCCGCTATAAATTCTCACAGTTCAGGATCACCGGTATTTTGTAATATCTCAGGCTATTTTGAATTATATAATCATTCACAGAATACATCTGCTATGCTTAAACCAATATTCTCCTTAAGTGATGAAGAGACTGATTGGATATGTAACGCTCCAAGCGGACAAAAGCTGGTAATCTGTGGAGGTAATAGATTTTTAGTAAAAGCAGCTAATTAGATTTCATAATAATTGAAACAAAAAAATTCAGCGGATGATTAATCCCGCTGAATTTTTATTAAAATAGAGCTCTTATAAATTATCTATTCTTTTGTTACTAATGCATCTACATTATCTTTCGTTACAAGATTATTATCAAGAATAATTGATTTTTCTACTGTTTTGCCTTCAAGATGATCAAATGCTGTATTTAAGATGGCTTTTCCTAAGAAGAAAGGAGGCTCTGCGATTGTAGCTTCGACTTTTCCTGCCTTCAAAGCTTCAAGAGTATCATCGATAGCATCGCAGCCAATCATAGTAATTTCATCTAGTCTGCCTGCTGCTTCGATTGCTTCTAAAGCACCTAATAACATTTCATCATTTGCTGCATAAAGACCATCAATTTCTGGGTTAGCTTGTAAAATATTTTCCATAACGCTCATAGCCTTTGCTCTATCAAAGTCTGCTACTTGTGTGGATACAATTTCCATATCTGGGTTAGCTGAAATAATCTCATTAAAACCAGCTGATCTGTTTTGAGCAACATTGGTACCCATGATACCTTGTATTTCAACAATCTTACCTTTTCCACCTAAAGTATCTACAAGATACTGACCAGCGATTTTACCTGATTTAATTGCATCATATCCGATATGAGAGATAACATCTCCTCCATTGGATTGACGATCCATAGTAAATACAGGGATACCGGCTTCGTTACAAGCTTCTACAGAAGCAACAATTGCATCTGAGTCACAGGTATCAATGATAATAGCATCCGGTTTTTTGGTGATCAAATTTTCAATATCTTTCATTTGAATTGTTGGATCATCTTGCGCATCTGTAATATATAGTGTAATACCTTGCTCATCTGCTGCCTTTTGTACTCCATCTTTTACATCTACAAAGAATGGGTTTGTTTGTGTATTCATTGAAAGACCAATAACATATCCATCTTTTGCATCTGTTGCTGCTTCTGTTGGTGTTTCCGTTTTTGTTGGTTCTGTTGTAGTGTTGGTTTTTGCGCCACATCCAGTTAATACTAAGGATGCAATACATGTCATTGTTAAAATAGTCCCCACTAATTTCATTTTTCTCATAATTCATACCTTCCTTTTCTTTTTTTAATTGTGATTTATTGTTCTGCTTTCGCAGATAGATCCTTAACTTTTTTGTCAACTAATACTGCGATTAGAATGACTGCACCCTTTACAATATTTGTAGCATGCGGATTTACGTTCATCAAAGTCAATATATTATCTATAATACCCATGATCATTGCACCGACAACGGTCGGGAGAACGAACCCTACACCACCACTTAAGCTTGTACCGCCTAAGATTACAGCTGCTATGGCATCCATTTCTATGCCTTCACCACTTGTTGATTGTGCTGAACCAAGTCTTGCTGTTAAAACAATAGCCGCTATTCCACATAACAAACCATTAATGATGTATACTTTCCATTCCGTTTTCTTAACGGAGATACCAGATAGACGAGATGCTTCTCTATTACCACCAAAAGCATATACACTTCGTCCAAATGCAGTTTGTGTTAAAATATAATGAGCTAATAACAGCAGGAAGATGAGAATAACTACAGGAACAGGAATTCCTGCGATATTACCTTTTCCTATAAATTTATAGGTATCTAATTTAATCGGGATAGGTGATCCCTTTGTATAAACTAGTATGCACCCTCTTAATAATGTCATTATTCCTAACGTTGCAATAAAAGGTGGAATTCCACATTGTGATATGAAGAAACCATTAGCGGCTCCACAGATAATGCCTACACCAACGGCTGTTAATACAGCTAAAACCGGGTTTCCTGTTGATGCCAGTACTCCCGCTGATAAGACACCTGCTAGTCCAACGATTGAACCAACTGACAAGTCAATTCCACTGGTAAGAATAACGAAGGTCATACCACATCCAACGATACCCGCAACTGTAATTTGCTTTAACACATTAAATAAGTTTGGTACACTTAAAAAATTCGGTGAAAGGAATGTTGCAAATACACATATGGTGAGCAGAATAAAAACTGACCGAAATACGTTCACCTGATATATCAATTTTTTCTTTATACTATGATTCATTTTCACTGACACCTCCGGAAGCATGGGCTAATATAGTCTCTTGATTCGCCTCTGATTTTGAAACC
>JAATEU010000157.1 GCA_015655565.1 Clostridiales bacterium | reverse complement strand
TTTAATAATCTGGCCAAATTATCAAACTCCAGGGCAGTATCCGTATTCAGTAAGGTTTCATAACCTTCCCTTCCACCCCAGAATACATAATTTTCTCCGCCAAGTTCCCTGGTAATCTCCATCGCCTTCTTAATCTGTGCCGCTGCATATGCAAATACGGTAGCATTGCAGGAAGTTCCCGCACCATGGACAAAACGGGGATTGCTAAATGCATTGGTGGTTCCCCATAAGCATTTAATACCCGTACGGGCCATTTCTTCTTTTATTACGGCAACAATCTCATCTAATCTTGCATTGGTTTCCGCTAAATCTTTTCCTTCCGGAGCAATATCCCTGTCATGAAAACAGAAGAAAGGTATCTGTGCTTTTTCCATAAATTCAAATGCAGCATGCACTCTTTCTTTCGCAACCTCCATAGGGCATTCCGCCTTATCCCAAGGTCTGAACATAGTGGCTACTCCAAATGGGTCATTGCCCATATAAGTAAACGTATGCCAATATGACATAGCAAATCTTAACTGTTCTTTCATAGTTTTACCCATTACAGTTTCATCCGGATCGTAATACTTAAAGGCCAGCGGATTTTTACTTTCCGGTCCTTCATAATTAATCTTTCCTATACCTTCAAAATATGCCATCTTAATAAACCTCCCATATAGTTTGTTGACTGAACTAACACTGATAATAATAATATAACAACTATTTGCAGCCTTGTCAAGGCCTATTTGATTCTTTCCCGGGTTCATCCTGCGTTCTTTTTAAAGACCCCTTTTCAACCCATAATTTTTATGGTAATATAAAAGTAATATTTTGCAACTATTCAGTCACTATCTCCTGAAAGCTATTTTCATGCGCTTTTTATAAAAACGCGGGGTCGGATGATGCCAAAACAAATGCATTTTACTTATTTGGGTGCCCTCAAAGTAACTTCCAGCCGGTACGTCTGAACGGTTGCTGTTTTTTACTAAAATGTGACAGGTTCTTTATTGTCATAGTTAAGGATGGATACCATGATTACAGGAAGTAAGGAACTTATTCGTGACATTAACAGTACTTTGGTGTTAGAAACAATCATTAATTCAAAGCCGATTTCAAGGGCTGCCATTTCAAAAAAACTGGGGCTTACGAAAGCAACCATTTCAGCTATCGTTCAGGAGCTTATTAATAAAAACTTAGTAATTGAAATTGGAAGCGATGATACGGAGCTTGGCAGAAAGCCGATTTTACTCAGTTTTAATAAGAAAGCCGGCTATGTAATCAGTATCGACATCGGCGTTGACACCATATCCGCATTATTAACGGATTTGCAGGGAGAAGACTGCAGTTTAAAGCAAATTAAAACTCCAGGATCCAGTAAAAATATAGTAAGTATCCTGAGCCAGTTAATTGAGACCATGAAACCGTTAAATTCCGGTTCTCCCTATGGTTTAACAGGTATTTCATTAGGTATCCACGGTGTTGTTTATGACAATAAAGTTTCCTTTGCTCCCTATTATGATTTGGCAGATATTGATTTGGCCGGTCAATTAGAACAGCTTTTTCATACGCCCATTTTCTTAGAAAATGAAGCAAACCTATCGGTATTAGGTGAAAAGACTTTTGTATACGATTATCCCAATATAGCTAATATCAGTGTCCATTCCGGCATTGGATTAGGTCTTTTGATTCATAATACATTATATACCGGTTATAATGGCCGTGCCGGTGAATTCGGGCATACCATTGTGGAAGTTGACGGCAGGGAATGCCCCTGCGGCAACCATGGCTGTTTGGAACAATATGTATCGGAACGTGCTCTTCTTACAGAGTTTGCACTTAAAAAAGGCTTGGAAAATGTAGATTTCGAGATCTTAGCCTCCATGTATCAGACCGGAGATAAGGATGCAATTGAAATTATTGAAAAATTTATTAAATACATGTCCGTATGTATTAACAATGTTTTAAATGCATATAATCCGGACATGGTTATTATCAATAGTTCTTTTACCATCTTCTTTCCCGGGCTGATTAAACTGGTAGAGCAGTCCTTAAGCAGCAGGATGAACAGTGTCACGCATATTGTACCTTCTGCCCTGCAGGATTCTTCCATTCTTCTTGGAGGTATCAGTGTGGTTATAAAAAGTTTTCTAGGGATCAGCACCTTGAATTTACGGAACAATGAGCTCTTGTAGATATTTGTTATTTTTATTTATCAAAGAATTTTAATCTTCTTCCAGATTCCTGATTATTTTTACTGCCTGTTTCATGTTTGCTATATTAACGGTTTTGAATTCTCCGCCAAATTCACCATCAATGGACCAGGGTACCGTTTCTTCGGAGGTTAATACGATTTCTTTTACCGGGAAGGAAAAAATATGGTCACTGTTTAAATTTCCTGTCAGCAGATCATTGATGATACTTTGAAAATCCAAAACATTTTGCGGCATTTTAATAAATATCCCTTCAAACTGCCCGTCATCTAAAAGTACATCCTTCCCCGTCAGGCCCTTAAAACCTCCTACGGAAATAGAATTTGCCACCATTCCGTAAATAAAATCATCGGAAATAAACCTGTCTCCACAGGTTATATCCATATAATAGGATTTCCAATTGGGTAACCGCTTTACACCTTCGAGAATATAAGCCAGTCTTCCAAGTATATTCTTCGTAGTCTGGGGTGTTTCATAAGCAGCATCAGTAAATAAT
The DNA here is from genome assembly GCA_015655565.1 of Clostridiales bacterium. Taxonomy (GTDB): domain Bacteria; phylum Bacillota; class Clostridia; order Lachnospirales; family Lachnospiraceae; genus Anaerocolumna. The sequence goes on along the minus strand of JAATEU010000157.1, from coordinate 658 downwards.
CCAAATGCCGCAGTGTATGTAAAGTATTCCCCATTGATTACACCAATGTCACAAGGAAATGCTTCTCCATTTAACACTACTTCTGCTGCTTTGGGTAAATTTTTAGGCAGCTTAAGATTATATGCGAAATCATTAGTAGTACCGGAGGGTATATAACCGATATCCGGTTTTTGATCACTGTGCATAATTCCGCCTATGACCTCATTTAAGGTTCCATCCCCGCCGGAGCATACAATCAGTTCATATTTCTCACGGCTTAAGCAGTCAATCACTATTTTTTTTGCATCCTTTTTGCCGGCCGTTGCATAAATAACCACTTCGCAGCCATTTTTAACAAAATACTCGATAATACTTGACAACCAGTTTTTAATTTTGCTTTTTCCGGCAAGGGGATTATAGATAAACAAAAGCTTCTTTTTCATGATTGTTTATTTATCCTCCATCTGCATCTGCTTTTTTCTCCTTGTCATGATTCCGCCAATGCGTCCTGTTTCCTTAGCTGATAACGATTTCCATCCACCGCTCATGACTCTGTCCAAAAGTCCAAGCTCAGTTGCTATTTCATATTTTAACTTTTCATCCGGTTTTAATTCACTTAATTCTATTCTTTCCGTTTCATTTTTCTTTGTGTTCATATTATTATTATACACCCTTTCTA
>JAATEU010000531.1 GCA_015655565.1 Clostridiales bacterium | reverse complement strand
GAAGTTAGTTGAATAAAGACGGTGTTTATTTTACCTGCTTTTCAACCAGTTTAACGACTTTTGACATCGGTAAACTGATAACTAAATACGCACCTGCCAAAATGGTAGAGGATTCAATTGTTAAGAAGGTTTGGGATGCATAGGTCTGTGTTCTTAACAATAATTCAAATACACTTATGTAAGCAAGCAAGGAAGTATCTTTAATCATCATTATCAGGTAGTTGCCGAACACAGGAATGACATTCCTTATGGCCTGAGGCAATACGATTCGAAACAAAGTTTCTGTTTTGCCAAAGCCTAATGCCAGACCGGCTTCCATCTGTCCGGGATCTATGGATTCAATCGCACCGCGGATAACCTCGGATAAATAACAACTATAGTTAATGCTCAATGCTAAAACACCTGCAGCAACAGGGCTTATATCAAAATTAAAATCTGCTCCCACAAGCTGTAATATGATTTCTACTAATAAGGGCATAACAAAGTACATATATACAATCTGTACAAGCAATGGGGTACCTCTGATAAATTCAATAATAATAACTAATATAACTCTCAGCACCTTATGTTTACTGATGCGTCCGATTGCTATAAACAGGCCCAGTATAATACCAAGCAGGAATGCGAACAAAGTTACTTGAATTACCAAACCCAAGCCTTCCCACAATGAAGGTATCAAATACTCGGCAGCCTTAGTAAAATTCAGCCGTTTAATAATCTCCATAATAACCTCCATGCGCATGAGGGCCTGAAGGCCCCCACTGCTTTAAATTTGTGCAATATTATTGAACCGTTTTACCTTCTTCCACTCCAACAAAGGCTTTGTCATCCATACCATATTGTTCAAGGTATTTCATCAGGGACCCGTCTTCCTTCATTTCATCTAAGACGGCATTGACTTCTGCGCAGAAATCAGTATCTTCAAACCGGAGGGCAGCACCGATATTACCACTGGAATCAGACACATAATCCTCGGCAAGTTTTAAATCAAGGCTTGAATCCTGGGTCAATGTATATCCGGCGATAATGGAGTCTGTCACACAGGCATCAACCTTGCCCGTATTAACTGCCAGCATTAATTCAGATTGGGAGCTCATAATAGTCAGTTCTTTTATTGAGCCTTCGGATTCCCAGCTTTGGGCAATTTCAAGAAAAGCAGTTCCTTTTTGGGCGCCTACGGTTTTGTCCTTTAAATCTGCAAGGATTTTAATATCGGAATCTGATTTTACGAGCAGACAGTCACCTTCGGAATACCATACGTTGGTAAATAATGCAATTTCCTGTCTTTCCGGTTTAATATACATGGCATCAACTACCATATCCACCGATTTATTATTTAATTCAATTAATAAGTTTTCAAAAGCAACTGTCTTCATACGGACCTCAGGTACACCTAAGCGTTTCATTAAATCCTTAAAAATTTCACCGTCAACACCGGTATATTCATTGGTCTCCACATCAATGTAAGAAAGAGGGGCATCATTACTGGAGGCGATTGTAATATAGCCTTGTTCCCTTAATTTTTTTAAAGTATCACTAACTTCTTCGCCGCCTGTTTCATTTGTTTCACCTGAGGTGTCTTCTGTGACGGCGGTATTAGCCCCGCTGTTTGTTTCTGTCCCTGGTTCTGTTTCCGTCCCTTTGCTGCCGCAGCCTGCTGCCAACATAACGAATACAACTAAAATTGCAAATAATCTGGAATGTTTTTTCATAATTTCTTCCTCCTTCAATTGGTTAATATAAGATGAACCATTAATAAGTTAAAGTATCTCTGATAAAACGAATTGCCACTACAAAACCCTGGCTAAAAAGTCCCTGGTTCTTTCATTTTGCGGATTGCCGAAGATTTCTTCCGGAGCCCCTTCTTCTACAATAAATCCTTTATCCATAAAAATTACCCGGTCTGAAACATCTTTTGCAAAGGCCATTTCATGTGTTACTATCACCATGGTCATGCCTTCCAGTGCTAATTCCTTTATAACCTCAAGAACATCTCCGACTAATTCAGGATCCAGGGCGGAGGTTGGTTCGTCAAACAGCAGCATTTCAGGCTGCATGGCCAATGCCCTTGCAATTGCAACTCTTTGCTGCTGGCCGCCGGACAAGGTTTTAGGATAATTCTCCGCTTTATCCTCTAAACCGACTTTTTTAAGAAGATTCCTTGCTATTTCGTAAGCTTCCGCTTTACTTTTTTTATTTATCTTCATTGGTGCCATAATAACATTTTGTAAAGCAGTTTTTGTAGGAAACAGGTTAAATTTCTGAAATACCATTCCAACATTTCTTCTAAGGAGCCTGCTGTCGGTTGCCAGGTCCAGCATGTCTTTATCTTTATAATACATTTTGCCGCCGCTGGGTACTTCGAGGAGGTTCATGCACCGCAAAAAGGTGCTTTTGCCTGAGCCGGAGGGACCGATGATGGTTACCACCTCCCCGCGTTTTACATGCAGGCTGATATTTTTTAAAACCTCTAAATTCCCAAAACTCTTTGACAATTGATAAACCCGGATAATATATTCTTTTGTTTTTTCGGCCATAAAGCTACCTCCTTTTTTGAAATAACGCCGCCTTCAAAGGACATTCATCCTAATAAAAAAAGAGACACTATCAGATTATTAGTGCCCCTTTACAACATGGTTTGTGTTCCTATTTAGTTAAAAAAATGTATTAAGACATAAATTTTACCTTAATACACATTCGTATCCGTTCTTGATGTTGCATATATTAACATTCTTTTTTTGGGATGTCAATCAAAATTTTTAAAAATTTTAAAAAATAGTTTTTTTTATTTTTCTAATTCTTCCAGATTATCTTTGATATAGAATGCCAATTGAAACCGGAAACGGTCCTCCGTTGTGTCAAGTTCAGAGGCCAGAAGTTCTTTTATTTTTTTAATCCGGTAATTAATTGTATTCCTATGGGTGAAGGTTTGTTCCGCCACGGCCTGGACACTGGAATTATTAAAAAGATATAACCTGAAAATGTTTAAATAATCCGTACCGTGCTTTTTATCATATTCCTCCAAAACGCCTAAACTGTCCCTGTACATATCCTCTAAAACCTGCCGGTCCTCTACGGCTAAAATAACTTTATTGATGCCGATGTCATCATAAAACATAATATCTTTACTTTGTTTTTTACCGATTCTTAAAACTGCCTTTCCTCTCTTAAAGCTTTTATACAGATTGTCTGCACCCCAAACCATTGGGCCGACCCCAAACCGTATTTTATACAAGGCATACTCCTTTTTAAAGATCTGTCTCAGCCTTTCCGAATATTTTCTGACCTTATCGGTTGTACTGCCGTGAAAGATGATAAAAACCTCCTGATTCAGAATCAGGACGCTGAATGGGATGGAAAGCCGGTTTAGAATATTAGTTGCTGTAATTCTGAATCTTTTAAACAGGGCATCCCTTTCCTGTGAAATGATTTCTTCATCCGGATGAATAACCAGTACACAATAGGAGCCATTCAGACGATAACCGTTCTGTTCCAGATAAGGCTGGTAGGAATCCCTGTTTTCCGGTGTCAGCAAAGCATTTAAAAAAGCAGTGGATTCATTGATTTCAATTTGCTCGGCATGAATAATCCGGTTGCAGAAATCCTGCATAATATCAACGAGATGTATTTCCCAGGGCATAATAAACAGTGGAAAATGGATGTTTTCACAATATTTAAGGGTATGGTCCGGAATTTCTCTGATATAAGTCCCCACGTTGACAATGAGTCCGACTGCCCGTTGTGCAGACAGGTTTTTTATAAAATGCTCCAGCCAATACTCATCCTTAACACCCAGGCCGGTTGTTATAATCAGTTCACTGCCCCGGATGAAATCCGTTGTAGTAACATCCTCGATTAAATGTACCCAGCTGACGGTGTTTTCCAGTCCCTCCTTGCCGGCAAGGAGTTCTAATTTAAATTTTTGTTTTGTATCCGCATAGATATTTTTTAAACTGACAGCCATTTTATCCGCCTTTCTGTAAAAAACAAGATTGTAGAAAATTACGGTATTACTATTTAAACTGTCCTGCTGTCATTCCTGCAGCTTATGAATTTTGCGCAGGCAGGGTCACGGATTGGGAATATCCGTTTTGATTTGGCTGCTTTTATTATAATTGTTCAGGGTTTGGTTGTCCAGCACAAAAATTTAATATCTTTTTATGCTGTTTGACGTTGCTGATGCTTATTTTTTGTGTTACGATGTTTCCCAATTAAAGCACGGAAACCCATGGATGAAAGAGCACAGGATTGGAGCAGCATGAAACAATTCAGAGTAAAAACAACAATACAACAGTTTGGCAGCTGTAAAGAATTTTGCGAAAATTATAACATTGGCAAAACCGATTTGATCATAACCAGTGAGCATACTTATGAAGATTATTTCAAGACATTGGCTTTAGATGCGGCGGTTGTATATCTGAGAAATTATGGAACCGGTGAACCAACTGATGAAATGGTGGAGGCAATTTACCGCGATATCAGGGATATTCCATACAACAGGGTCATTGCCATAGGAGGAGGAACCATTCTGGATGTAGCTAAATTATTTGCCCTGAAGCAGGTTTCCCCGGTTTTGGATTTATTTGACCATAAATTTGAATTCATCAGGGATAAAGAACTGATCTTGGTTCCCACAACCTGCGGTACGGGAAGCGAGGTAACCAATATATCAATTTTGGAATTGATTTCCCGCCATACCAAACTTGGTCTTGCAGTGGATGAGCTTTATGCCGACTATGCCATATTAATACCGGAACTTCTTACGAAGCTGCCGTTTTCCTATTTTGCAGCCAGTTCAATTGATGCATTTATACATGCAATTGAATCATATCTTTCACCAAAGGCGAATCCATTTACCGAAATATATTCCATTAAAGCCATGGAGATAATTCTAAAAGGCTACCAGGTTATAGCCAAAAACGGGGAAGCCTCCTGAATTCCGCTTATTCCTGATTTTCTTCTGGCCAGTACTTATGCGGGAATTGCATTTGGCAATGCAGGTACGGCGGCCGTTCATGCAATGAGTTATCCCTTGGGAGCGGCTTACCACATACCCCATGGTGAATCCAATTATGCTATATTTACCGGTGTATTTAAAGCTTATCAACGTATCCGTCCCACCGGGAAAATACGTCATTTAAACCTGTTTTTGTCCGGGATTTTAAATTGCGGCGCGGATACGGTTTATGAAGAATTGGAGTCGTTGCTGAATCATATTGTTCCGAAAAAATCCCTGCGCCAGTATGGAGTTACAAAGCCTCAGCTGGAGGAGTTTACAATTTCCGTAATGGAAAAGCAAGGCCGTCTGATGGCAAATAATTATGCGGAATTAGATAAAGATACGGTATATAAAATCTACCAATCACTTTATTAAACAAGAATGTCCGTTTAATACAAACGTCTTATCAGACTGAGACCATTTTCCATGTATTTCATGTATGTTTTTACGCAGGCTTTCCGGACAAAGCGTAGGGTAGGCATTTATTAAGTGTGGGTAATTATCTGATTACCGGCATTTCAATCAATATATTACAGAGAGCTAAGTTGTAAAAAATATAAAAAGTACTGATAAATCGGTACTTGATTTAAAGAGGAGGAATTCATATGTTAAGAGATGCATTACCGGAAATTATTACGGATACTCTGCCGGGACCTAAGGCAAAAGCGGTTATCGACAGAAGAAGGGAAGCCATCCCAAATGCGATCCGCTGTAATTATCCCTGTGTTATCAAACGCGGTGAAGGAGCCATGTTGGAAGACG
>JAATEU010000286.1 GCA_015655565.1 Clostridiales bacterium | reverse complement strand
GGAATGGATGCAGACGAATTATTGGAGACTATTAACGAATATCTTGAAACGAAATAATGACAGCAGCGCGAAAAGTATTTCGTGTGCTGTACAATAGATAAAAAACTGCCTGGAATTATGAATTCCAGGCAGTTTTTTTAATATTAGACTATAAAGCAGATAATATCTGGATAGCGTTATTTTTTATGATAGCTTCAAAATGTTCTTTATAATAGTACGGACTTGCATAGGTTGTGCGCTCCGATTTACCATATTCAGATACAATATTGCAAATTTTATTAAATTCTTCCGGTGTGTGGTCGGATTTCGCAATGACTAGATAGTATATGGAATTGACCGGGTTTTTATATAAGCTGTTGGCGCCTTTGTAATAAGTAAATATTATACTCGATAGTTTTGTTACTTCACTAAGGGTTTTAAAAGAGTACGCCTTCATCATGTTTGTCTGATAAGAAATACTTTTCTGACTGATGGCATCTTCTTCCGGTGATTCATCCTTATTTATGGATAATGCTTCAGCGAGAGGGACAAAATCATCTTTTTCATCATCAGAAGATTCTCCAAGTAATTCGTCCATTTGACCAAAACAATTAATTATTTCATCCGCATAAGAATCATCTGCATCATCATCATATGAATCCTCATGTTCATCCGAATCCGGTGAAAACTTTGAAAAACGGGTATCCAGTTCGTCAGGATCTTCAACCTTTGTAATAACTAAAATTAAACATTCAGGCGATACCGGAATGGCTTCTATCATCAAGGGAATATCCTCTGCTTCAAAACCAAATTCATAGTTTGCCTGTTGCATCATATCTCGAAATAAGGCCTTTGCTTTCTCACTTCCATAAGCGAGTTCACTAATTCGTAATTCACGATCCACTAAATCATCTCTGCTTAAAGTACAGCGAATCTGGCGTTCGCTAATTTTCTCTATCTTCATAGAATCACATCCTTTTCTATGTGCTGGCCTGGAAATATACAATAAAGTATTGCAACATAGTAGTTCCAAGGTATAAAGAAACCTTTCATTATGTTGTAAACAAAGTATAATTTAAATGTGAAATAAAGTCAATATGATTATTTGTGAAAGATTTATTAAATACTTGCTTGATTTACCATAAAATGACAGAAATTTTAATTACAATTTAACCAAATAAATCTGAAAAGTTTGGTAAAAGAGACAAGAGGAAAACAGTTGAGAACTGAAACGGATTAAGATATAATAAATAACAGGATTACTTGATTGATTTCAGCGGAATTGACCTGTCCTGATTTCGGATTTACACTAATAGGAAAGGAGAGAATGGCAAACCAGATATGGTTTCATAAGTATCGGATTATTAAGGCGTTAGGACGAGGGGGTAGTGCTGACGTATACTTGGCTGAACATATTAAGCTAAAATCCCTCAGGGCCATTAAGCGGATAAGCAGGGATAACATTCTTCATGACCAGCTGCTTAACGAAGCCTATATCTTAAGAAATCTAAGGCACTCATGTATCCCTGTCATATATGATTTTGAGGAGGACGCGCATAACTCCTATATCATTGAACAGTACATAGAGGGCCGGTCTTTAAAGGTGTTTCGACAGCTATACCGGCACCTTCCGGAAAATCTTATCATTCATTTTGCAATACAGGTTTGTGATTTATTGCAGTATCTATACTCATCAGACAATCCTATTTTGTATTTAGATTTAAAACCGGAGAATATCATTATTTCAGACAATGTTGTAAAACTCATTGATTTTGGGGCGTCCAGTTATAAAAACCACCTGGAGGAAAGGAAATATTCTTTGGGAACCAGGGGGTATGCAGCTCCTGAATTATACACAGGACATATGCCGGATGAACGGACGGATGTATACGGAATCGGTTCCCTGCTCTATTACATGGTTACCGGCAGCAGCTATGATAAATCATTTGAAAGGAGGTATGACGGGGAATTATTAAGGCATTGCTCAAAAGCCTTACAGCTTATTATAAAGCAATGCCTCCGGTATAATTCAAACTTGCGGTACCCCACAGTCCGTGCATTAAAAAATAAATTATTAGGAATAAATCATAAGAAATTAATCAGTAATTCAAAATCAAGAGAATCCATAAGTATTGCACTTGCAGGTACGCAACACAGAATTGGAACCACTCATCTGGCTATTCTTATCACATCATACTTAAATGGAAGCGGTAAAAGAGGATTGTATATTGAAAATAATGATTCCAACCATATTTCATTTCTTCTAAAAAGATACCGGAATATAAAGATGGTAAACGGTATCTGTCAAATATTCAGCTGCAACCTGATTCCAGGTTACACCGCTAATTTTTCCTATAACAAAGAAGATTATCCGTTTACGGTTATAGATTACGGATGTTTAAACCACCATAACCTGGAGGATTTTCTTAAGGCTGACATAAAGCTTATGATAGCAGGAGCGAAAGAATGGGAGTTGAGTGGAACAGAAGAGGTGTTACGGTTATTAAGCGGAGAAAAAGAAATAAAATATCTGTTTAATTTTTTAGATGGGAATCAATATGGAATAATTATAAAACAAATGGGCAGGCAGGCCTGCTATCGGATTCCATATGAACCGAATCCTTTTGAGTGGAAAAAAAATGATTATTTGGAGGATTTCTTAAAAAATATAATAGATCTGAATGATACGAAATCCAGGGGAGCATTATAATGCACAGAGAACCGATTTTAATTAAAAAACTGACAAAGGCAAAAGCACAGGGCAAACTGATTATTGGAATCATTGGAACCCACAATGGTGCGGGAGTCACCCATCTGGGTATTTTACTTGCGAATTATCTTAGTGAATGCCTGGGGCAGAAAACTGCCTTTTTAGAATGCAGCCCCAAAAATGAGATACGGTTCCTTCAGCAGGATTACTTTGGGCAATCCGAAGAATATGAGGAACAGGAAGCTTTTTCAATACGCCGGGTAACTTTTTATAAAAACAGGAGTATACAAGGAATTCCCGAGATAATAGGGGACGAGTATGGCTGTGTAATTCTGGATTTGGGTACGGATATGACCGGAAATAAAAGTGAATTCTTACGCTGTGATAAAAAAATACTAGTAAGCAGACTGGCAGAATTGATAATACATGAAATTG
>JAATEU010000289.1 GCA_015655565.1 Clostridiales bacterium | reverse complement strand
ATTGTCTACCATTGATAGTTCCGTTGTAGATTATTTCAATCATTCCATATTTAATAATGTTTATCCTGTCTACAATAAAGCCCTGGCAATTGAAAGGGAACATCCCCTTACAACCCGCAGATATATGTGGAAAGTGGAATATTAATCGTAATTTGAATTGTGACCTGTATAAGAGTTATTAATCATCTTTTATCCGATTGATTTTCCAAATCCAGTTGGAATATTCCTCAATTGCCCTGTCAGCGGTGAATCTGCAGGAAGCAGCAATATTGATTAAAGACATCTTATTCCACCTATGCGGATCGGAATACCGTAAGGCAGCTTCCTCCTGTATCTGACGGTAGGATTCAAAATCTGCCAGAACCATATAAGGGTCGCCGTTCCCGTTTTGCCCTCCGATCAGGCTGGAAGCAATATCCTGAAAAGAAACACCGCCAATTCCGGATATTAAACGCTCCATTAATCTGCTTATATTGCTGTCATTATAGTAATTAGAGGGATAGTAGCCGTTTCGTCTTAAGGTTTCCACTTCATTTGTCCGTAAGCCGAAGATAAGGATGTTATCCTCCCTTACCGCTTCACTAATCTCAACATTAGCTCCATCCATGGTTCCAAGGGTAATTGCCCCGTTAATCATCAGTTTCATATTGCCGGTGCCGGAAGCCTCTGTTCCTGCCAGGGAAATCTGTTCACTGATTTCTGCTGCGGGTATGATAATTTCTGCAAGGGAAACCCGGTAATCTTCCAGAAAAACAATCTTTAGTTTATCCGAAACACTTTTATCGCTGTTGATTTCATTTGCGATACAGCAGATGAGACGGATGATTTGTTTTGCCATGTGATAGCCGGGAGCAGCTTTAGCACTGAACAGAAAAGTCCTTGGATAAAATTCCATGTCCGGATTTTCTTTAATTTTATCATAAAGATATAAAATGTGTAAGGCATTTAAAAGCTGGCGTTTGTATTCATGGAGTCTTTTTACCTGAACATCAAAAATGGAATTGATATTTACTTGAATTTGGGCAGTCTCTTTAATATAATCTGCTAAACGTATTTTATTTGTCTTCTTTATTTCTGCCAGTTTTAGCAGAACTTCTTTGTTATCTGCATATTTTAACAGATTTTGCAGCTCCTGGGGTCTGGTTTCATAACCGGGGCCAATCAGTTCGGCTATAAAGCCGCACAGCAGCGGATTGGATTGGCATAACCAGCGCCGGTTTGAAAACCCGTTGGTTATATTAATAAACTTTGATGGAAACAATTCACTGAAATTACGGAACAGACTGGTTTTTATGATATCGGAGTGAATTTTCGAAACACCGTTTACGGAAAAACAGGCACAAATGCAGAGGTTTGCCATGTGAATCTGGCCTGAATTTATGACAGCCATCTGGGATACCTTGTTGGGATCCTTGCACATTTCATAAACCTGGTTGCAGAACCGTTGGTTAATTTCCTGTACAAGCTGGTAAATACGGGGCAGTATCCGTTTAAATATTTCTTCCGGCCATACTTCCAGGGCTTCGTTCATAACGGTATGGTTTGTATAAGCAAAAGTCTTAGTAACAATGTTCCAGGCATCTTCCCAGTTATATTTCCAGCCGTCCAGAAGGATACGCATTAATTCCGGAACAGCTAAAGCAGGGTGTGTTTCGTTAATATGAATTGCTACTTTATCAGAAAAATTTTCCAGAGAATCATAAAGGGATAAATGTTTTCGGATGATATCTTGTATGGAGGCGGATACAAGAAAATATTGCTGACGCAGACGCAGGCTCTTGCCTTCCGTGTGATTATCGGAAGGGTACAAAACATTACTTATTACTTCCGCCATCGCCTTTTGTTCCACGGCATCCATATAATTGCCCTGGTTAAATAATTTTATATCAAAGCTTAAATTTGTGGCACTCCATAAACGCAGTACACTTACACTGGTATTGTTATAACCGGAAATCATCATGTCATAAGGGATAGCTAAAACAGATTTATAATTTATGTGTTCAATATGATGTTCCTCATTCCAGTTCTCTATAATCTGGCCGTCAAATTTAACGGTTACTGCTTCATCCACACGGGGAGTCAGCCAGACCTCTCCGCCATTCAGCCACAAATCAGGAAGTTCTGTCTGCCATCCGTCTATTATTTTCTGCCTGAATATACCGAATTCATAACGGATGGAATAACCGTCGACGGGATATCCCAAAGATGCCGCAGCATCCAGGAAACATGCCGCAAGCCTTCCAAGGCCCCCATTGCCAAGGCCGGAATCAGGTTCGAGATCCAATATACAGGAAAATGTATGGCCAAGTTCTTTCAATGCTTCTTCAAACGGTTCCATCATTTCAAGATTGTATAAATTATTTTTAAGAGAACGGCCGATTAAAAACTCCATACATAAATAATAAACGGTTTTCACTTCTTTTTTACATTTGACTGTTTCGAATTTACGCCGTTTTTCTATCAGCATTTCCTGGACTATCATTACGGATGCCCTGTAAAGTTGTTCCAAAGTGGCATTTTCAGGAGGAACACCGAAATGATGCTCCAGCTTCGTACAGATACGTTTTTTAATTTCAGCTTTATTCATGAAAGCTTCCATACATTTACCCCCTTACCATTTCTATTCCTGATTTAATAATTGCTTATATAATTGAAGGTACTTTTCGGCCGAATTTTGCCAGCAAAAATCACAGGATAACGCTCTCTTTATTAATTTTTCCCATTCCTGTTTGTTATAAAAAAGTTCTTCAGCCCGGCGGATTGCGTTTAACATAGCATGCGGGTTATAGGTTTTAAAGGCAAAGCCGTTGCCGGTCCCATTTTCATAATCAATTACGGTATCCTTTAAACCGCCGGTTTCCCGGACAATGGGAATGGTTCCATATCTTAAGGCTGCCATTTGTGACAAGCCGCAGATTTCTGATTTGGAAGGCTTTAAAAGCATATCTGCACCGGCGTATATCTTACGGGCAATATCCGGGAAATACCCGATTTTAATTGCCATTTTTCCCGGATATCTGCCTGCAATATCAAGAAAAAAGGTTTCATTTAAGGCATCACCGGTGCCGAGCAGCACCATTTGAATCCTGCTGCAAAGAATTTCTTCAATGACGGCCCGAACAAGGTCCAGGCCTTTTTGGTCTACCAGCCTTGTTACCATGCCGATTACCGGTATGGTTTCCTCAACGGGGAGGTTGAATAATTTTTGTAATGCTGTTTTATTCATCGCTTTTCCTGAAATATCATTGCAGGAATAATTTTTTAAAATGCTATCATCCGTTTCCGGATCATACATCTGCGTATCTATTCCGTTGGTGATCCCGGTTATTTTAGAGGAATTGTTCCGCAAAATTTTATCCAGGCCGTTGCCATAGCAGGGCTCCATTATTTCCCTGGCATAAGACCGGCTGACCGTGGTAACGGCATCTGCGGTTTCCACAGCCCCTTTCATTAAATTGATGCAGCCATTGAATTCCAGTACGGGCAGGTCCCAGGAATTTAAGCCCAGTATATCCGGGAAAACATCTTTTCCAAATTGGCCTTGATATAACAGGTTGTGTATGGTAAATACCGTTTTGATATTCTTATATTCTTCCATTTCCCCATAAAGTAATTTCCGGTAAACCGGAATCAAAGCAGTCTGCCAATCATTGCAATGAAGGATATCCGGCGGATAATTTATGAACCGGAGCATTTCCAGTACTGCCCGCGAAAAAAATGCAAAACGTTCACCGTCATCATAATGGCCATAAATGCCGGAACGTTTAAAATAGTATTCATTGTCAATAAAATAGTAGATTGTTCCATTGACATGGGCTTCAAAAATACCGCAATATTGCTGACGCCAGCCTACCGGAACCGAAATATTAGCGATATATTTCATTTTTGAACGCATAGAGTCCGGTATATCGGAATATAGCGGAATTACTAACCGGCAATTAATCAGCTTTTCCCGGATTGAACGGGTAAATGAAGCAGCTACTTTACCCAGGCCGCCCGCAGCGATAAAAGGATTCGCTTCCCCTATAGCATAAAGAACATTCATAATTTACCTCCTAGACATTGTTTTATACATTACTGCCTTTGCTGATATAGATAGGGCGTAAATCACACCCCATGAGCATCCGGTTATCATTAAAAACCACATTTTTGTCAGCTAATATATAATTTAAAGTTACATTTTCACCGGTTTTACTGTCTTTCATAATAATAGAATTGCTGATTTTAGAACCTTTGCCTATTTTTACTCCCCTGAAAAGGATGCTGTTCTCAACCTGGCCTTCAATGACACAGCCATCGGCAATTAAGCTGTTGGATACCTTTGCGGAATCACCGTATTTTGCAGGAACAACATCCAGAACCTTGGTATAGATGGGACCGTATTTATAAAATAATTCATCCCGGATGCTTGGATTCAGTATATCCATATTTGCCTGAAAGAAATCACAAATTGAGTTCGTTTTTCTGATATAGCCGTCAAATTCCCAGGCAGCAATTTTATATTGATTGATTTTCTTCTGAAAAATATCCTTCTCAATATTCTCAAGATTATGTGCAACCGCATCCTGAATAATGCTGACAAGAAAATTCTTTTTAATGATCCACATATTTGTACCGATACAGCAAGGCCTTTGGATATTTTGATGAATCAGGATATCCGTGACGAAACCCTCCGGGGAAACAGAGTATACGGTTTCATTTTTTATTTCCCTCTCAGGATTTATACGGTAATATATTACCATAATATCTGCTTTTTTCGTAATATGATAATCAAGGGGGAGTTCCCAATTCAGATTGCATATGGCATCACAGTCGGTAATGACGGCATAATCATTTTTGGATTTCTTTATATAAGTCATAATACCGTTCAGGGCTTCAATTTTATTCTTGTATATTCCCGCAGCTAAACGGCTGAAAGGAGGAAAAATAAACAATCCGTCCCTCTTACGGGATAAATCCCATTCTCTGCCCGAACCAAGATGTTCCAGCAATGATTGATAATTGCTCTTGGCAATGACACCTACACTTGTGATTCCCGAATTGTGCATATTGGATAATGTAAAATCAATCAGACGGTATCTTCCCCCATAGGGTAACGCTCCCATTGTCCGGCAATTTGTAATCTCATGCATTTCTTCATCGTGCATATTTGAAAAAATGATTCCTATTGCGTTAATACTCATCTCATCACACCTCTACATTTCCATATCAATCATATTATTCTCTTCAATTATTGAACCTTCCTCTATTCTGACATTCTTTCCTATGACGGTAATGGATAAAGAGGGATCTGCCGGACGGCCGTCAGGGTTTCCAATCACCGCATTTTCTCCGATTACGGCATCTTCATCGATAATGGCATAATTAATGTTGGAACCTTCCAGGATATGTGCTCCCGGCATAATAATAGAATTCCGTACCAGGGAATTTTTTTCGATTTTTACTCCATAAAAGATAACGGAAGAATGAATCTTTCCTTTGATGGTGCATCCGCCTGAAATAATGCTGTTGGTTATTTTAGCGGTTGTACCGGTATAGTGAGGCGGCATAACGGGACTGCGGGCGTAAATCTTCCAATCGGTATCCGCAGAGAAAATATTTGCTTTTGAAGTTAATAAGTCCATGTTGGATTCCCACAGACTATCTATGGTTCCTACATCCTTCCAATAACCTTTAAAGGGATAGGCATACAATTTTTCACCGGCCGACAGCATGGCGGGTATAATATTCTTTCCGAAATCCTTTGTTGAATTATTATCTTTATCATCAAACTCTAAGTATAATCTTAGCTTCTCCCAATTAAAAATATAGATTCCCATAGAAGCCTTCTTACTTTTCGGTTCTTTGGGTTTTTCTTCGAATTCATATATCCTGTCATCTTCTTTTGTATTCATAATACCAAAACGGGAAGCTTCTTTAAAGCTGACATCAATTACGGCGATGGTGCAGTCCGCGTCTTTTTCCTTATGGTATTCCAGCATTATGGAATAATCCATTTTATAAATATGGTCGCCGGAAAGGATTAAAATATACCTTGGGCTGTACCTCTCAATAAATGGGATATTTTGTTTGATTGCGTTTGCGGTGCCCTTATACCAGTCGGAACATTGGCGTTTCTGATAAGGCGGCAAAATATGAACGCCTCCTTCAATCCTGTCAAGATCCCAGGGCTGTCCGTTGCCGATATAGTCATTTAATTCCAGAGGCTGATATTGGGTAAGCACACCAACCGTATCAATCCTGGAATTAACACAGTTCGATAGCGTAAAATCTATAATCCGATATTTTCCTCCAAATGGAACAGCAGGTTTTGCACGTTCTTTTGTTAAAACGCCTAATCTGCTGCCTTCACCTCCGGCTAATAGCATTGCGATACATTCTTTTTGCATGATTTATACTCCTAACCGATTTTGTTCTGTTGCAGTTTAGTATTTTAGATATCTTTTATCTTTATAATTCAATTATTTCAGTGTAATATTTAATAGAGCAATCATGCTTTTCGGTTCAGAAAATGCATAATAAATGAAAAAGTAATAACCCTGATTAATAGATTGTCAAAAAAATTAGTCTTTATTATAATTCCTATTTTATTTTTTTTTATTACAAATATATTGTTACGGAACAGGGTTTTAACTGGAAAAAGAACTTGAAGTTCTCACTTTCCTGAGGACAGGAAAGAATATGGAGTATGTGGCATTATAAGTGGAATTTCAAATTTTATTCATGGTCATTCAAGGAAAAACATAAACAATTATTACAATTATAAATTACAATTTTTAATTACAATTAT
>JAATEU010000347.1 GCA_015655565.1 Clostridiales bacterium | reverse complement strand
TATTTAAGACATTACGATTATTATCTCAAGTTAGATCCGGTCAGCACCGATACGGAAAAACAGGATGCTACATTTAAGGTGATAAATTAGCTTTTCAGCAGATTAAAGGATTATAATAAAAAAATGAAAGAAGGTTAGAAATTATGAGATTAGTTTTAAAGGTACTGGCAACAACTCTTATTATTACGCTATTGTTCACATTTGTGTGCTATGCAGATAATCCGATCGTTGAAAATATCTATACCGCAGACCCCGCAGCTATGGTATACAACGGCACATGCTACCTGTATACCGGGCATGACGAAGGTTCCACCGGCTATGTCATGAATAATTGGAAATGCTATTCCTCAACAGATATGGTCAATTGGACCGACCGGGGGACACCGCTTGCAGTGAGTGCATTCAGTTGGGCGAAAGGTGATGCATGGGCAAGTCAGGTTGTGTATAAAGACGGAAAGTTCTACTGGTATATCTGTGCGGAGCATAAGAGTATTTCAGGCAAAGCCATCGGTGTTGCGGTATCAGCCAGTCCAACAGGCCCATTTACCGATGCACTCGGCTATGCGCTTATAACTAACGATATGACAACACAGACTGATATATCCTGGGACGATATTGATCCTACCGTTTTTGTAGACAGTGACGGACAGACATATATGTATTGGGGAAATACTGTTTGTAAGTATGTAAAGCTTAACAGTGATATGATTTCCTATAGCGGCTCCATCAATACCGTAACTCTTCCAAGCTTTACGGAAGCTCCCTGGCTTCACAAGTACGGTTCCACATATTATCTTTCTTATGCATATGGTTGGCCTGAGCAGATAGCATACGCTACAAGCAGCAGCCCCACAGGACCCTGGACCTACAGAGGGATCATCATGCCGGCTACGGGAACCTGCAGTACTAACCACCAGGCAATTATAGAATTTAATGGTCAGCCATACTTTATATATCATAATGGCTCCCTGCCGGCGGGCGGAGATTATAAGCGTTCGGTCTGCATTGAAAAGTTTAATTATAACGCCGACGGTACCCTTCCAGCAATTGCACAGACTTCAACAGGAGTAGACGGAGTTAAGAACAGGCTCCAGTCTTATAACTTTCCGACTATGTTTGTAAGGCATTCAAATTATGATGCCAGAATTGACGCTGACGTGGATCCATTTATGGACTCACAATGGCAGCTTGTGCCGGGTCTGGCCAACTCCGCCGCAGATTATATTTCCTTCCAGTCTGTTAATTACCCCGGTTACTATTTGAGGCATTACAATTATGACTTTGCTCTGGAGAAGTACGACGGAACCAGTAACTTTGCGGAAGATGCAACTTTTAAAAAAGTAGCCGGACTTAAGGATTCTGCATGGACGTCCTTCCAGTCTTATAACTTCCCGTCAAGGTATATAAGGCACAGTAATTATCTTTTGAAATTGGATCCCATAAGTTCCGATAGTGAAAAGCAGGACGCAACCTTCAAAATTACAAATTAAAAAACAGGCTTAAAATTTAACATCTGCTCAATTTGGCAATTTCGACTTGCTGCACTCACAAAAAATTGAGAATGGGCTTATTTAGAAACCCATTCTCAATTTTTATCTTTTATCTGTTCACCTAACAGAGTGTGGTTTTAAATAAATGTGGATTACTTACTCCCATAATACTGTCCTAAGGATATTCCGTTTGAACCAAGAGGTATCTGGTGGTCAAGCCCGATAAATTTTCCGCCTGACTGCCATAATGCAGGTTTCAACAATGCATATTTTTCTTCATCCCAGGTTTCCCAGTCATTTCCCAGTAAGCCTCCGGTATCACCTGAATTTGGATTAATACACCAAAATGTATGATTGATATGGTTACTAATCATATAATCCCTTAATAGTGTCATCCATTCCTGGTTCTTTCCTCCATCCATATATCCTCCCCACTCACCGATTAAAAGCGGTGCAATACCCTGATCATTAATATATGCCCAAGTATCATACCAATAATCATCCAGAAGGGTCTGGGTTGTAAAATCCTTATCAAACCATGTTTGATTGTAAACGGAAGGCCCGTAGTCATGAGGTGAATATACAATCTGGCTGTTCAGGGAACCTAAATCAATGGGATAATCCTTCACTCCTCTTAAATTTCCACCCCACCAGGCACCATACCATAGAGCCTGAGCACCGGCAGCCCCCCAAACATCCGGTGTATCATAGGTATAGCCCATTTCAGTTCTAGGGTATTGTTCAACACCTTCAATCATTATTAATAACTTCGGGTTTACTGCAAGTATTGCATTAGCACAGCTTTCAGCTGCATATTTCCAGTTATTTTCATCTTCGGAATTATCCCATTTTGCCATATCCGCAGGTGCAGCATCCGTATATCCCCTTTTTCCATGGGGCTCATTTTTTAAATCGAATGCCAGGATAGTATCGTCATTTTTATATTTATCAGCCAGCCATGCCAAAGTATTGATCCACTTATCTGTCGTTATTTCACCTGCCGTAGCTGTGGTCAGTCCATACCATAACGGATAGTTATGCCCTGAATTATTGGCGTCCGGGCTATGTACATCAATCATTACCTTGATACCCAGCTGTTTGCAGTATCCCATTATAATATCAAATATTTCCATGCTGTTTTTCGTACTATTTGTTGCCGTATCATAAAAATCAGGGTTGCAAACATAATATGGCGGATTATTGGCCGCAGTTACACTTGAAACTTTATTTGGATTTCCAACCATCCAACTATACAAAAGCTCAGTAGAAATTGGGACTCTTAAAAATCCTATTCCTCTATCTGCAACACTTATTAAAATATCCTTAACATCATACCATGCACCATGAAATACATTTTCACTGCAGTTAAAACCAAACCAATTCGCACCGGTCAGCCAAACCTCATTATCATTCATGTCATAAATCCTGTTACCGACGCAATGCAGCCAGTCATCATTATTTGTATCAGAAGCAGTTACTATTTGGTTGTTATTAAAGTAACCAGTTGTAACAACAGTCGTTAAAATAATAAGCAATGAAATAATCTTTTTTGTTTTTTTCATCCTAATTTTCTCCTTTATCAATTATTTAATATAGCTCCCTATGTTAAAGATTTATAACAAGGAACACCTCCCTTCCCATTATCTATTAAAATACCATTCGCCAACCTGTAACCCTCCGTATTCAGCGCCCTTTTTTCAGTTATATATCAATTTTAAGCTGTAATTATTTAATATTTCATCTGCTTTTTAAATAAATATTTCACCTCCTTCGTATCATTTGGCAAAATGGGAATTTCATTCTTTTTCACCGCCGCCATCAGGAATTCACTGATTCAAGATGTTGACTTATTTACTCACCGTATAATTGTTCAGCATTAGTATCATCTGCTTGAATAATCTTTCATTTTTGAGCGGCAGTACCGTTGTCAGTATAAATCAACATTTAAAACAAAGAAAGCATACTATAATAAAAAGCCTCTTAACAGATACTATTTATTGACCCCTCCTTTCTGAATCTTAAAAAAAATAGGGTTATTTTAATTTATTATAACAATTTGATAATTCATGTCAACAAAATTGCAGAAAAAGGATATTTTTAGCATTATTATCCAAAATGGAAAGCTCGACTTATTCCTTTTATTATGTTAGAATATTCCTATCGTAACAGGTTCGGCCGGCTTTTTGTCTAATTAGTACGGTGCCAATTTAGGGGCTGTCATGACGGCCTCCACACTTATCATTTCAAAAAATTATTTTAAAAGATTGCAAGCTTATAGAAGCAAAAAAAAGCAACGCAATTGCGGGAGAAATAAACAGGAAATTTATTAACAATTATTAAGGAGGTAGTCTTTATGCAAATCGCAAAAAGCAAGAAAATGATATCCGGTTCCATTACTCTTATATTCAGTCTGGTGTTTTGTGTCATATTAAGCTGTATGCCTGTTACAGCGCAGTCCAATACATATTATGTGGCCGCTGACGGAAATGACAGCAATTCGGGAACGTTGAGCAGCCCCTGGAAAACGATCCAAAAAGCGTGCAATACGGTTGCGGCCGGCGATACGGTTTATATTCGGGGCGGAACCTACAGCGAGCAGGTAAAGATCAATGTTTCAGGCTCATCATCAGGATATATTACCATATCAAGTTATCCGGATGAAACAGCTGTCATGGACGGAACAGGATTATCTTTGTCCGGAGATACACCGGCGGCTTTTTATGTAAACAATAAAATCTATATAAAAATAGTTGGCTTTGAAATCAGAAACTATAAAGTGAAATCAAACAGCAGCGTTCCGGCAGGGATTTATGTGACAGGCAGTTCAAATCATATTGAAATACGAAACAATTGGATTCATGCAATAGAAAACAATGCATCATCCGATGGCAATGCACATGGCATAGCGGTATACGGCACCAATGGAACTTCATCCATTAACAATATTATTTTGGATGCGAATGAAATATCGGAATGCAAGCTTGGATGGAGTGAATCCATGGTTCTCAACGGCAATGTTGAAAATTTCCAGGTAACCAACAACTATGTTCATAATAATGATAACATCGGAATTGATTTCATTGGTTGGGAAGGTACTGCGTCTGCCAATGATCAGGCACGTAACGGGGTGTGCAACGGAAATACGGTGGCATATATTGTTTCGTCAGAAAACCCTGCATATGACGGCGAACGCAGCGCAGACGGAATATACTGTGATGGCAGTACCGATATCGTCATAGAGAAAAACAAGGTTTATAACTGCAACTTAGGTATAGAAATTGCCAGTGAGCATGCCAATAAAACAGTAAGTTATATCACGGTAAGGAATAACCTGATCTTTAACAATGATATTGCCGGTATTGCCTTTGGCGGATATGATAAAAAAAGAGGAAGTACGGAGAACTGCGAGTTTTTAAATAATACACTTTACAATAATGACACTTTGCAGGATGGCAACGGAGAAATTTATATGCAGTACGATACCAGAAACAATACCATTAAAAACAACCTCCTATATGCAAATTCACAAAATTTATTTATTAGTAATGAATATACCCAGAATACGGGCAATGTAATTGATTATAATCTTTATTATTGTGCATCAGGCTCAAGCAAAGCTTCCTGGACATGGAAAAAAACTTCCTATACAGGTTTTGTACCATATCAAACAGGTTCCGGTAATGATGCAAATTCCATATTTGCAGATCCTCTTTTTGTTGATGCAGCAAATGGAAATCTGAACACTGGGAATAGTTCTCCGGCCGTAGGGGCTGGTGATCCTTCTTTCACAGCTGCTTCAGGGGAAACTGATTTTGATGGCAATGCGCGCATATGGGGAGACCGCGTCGATTGCGGAGCCTACGAGAAATAGGTTTACTATTAGTAAAAAATGAAAATTAAATATCAGAAAGCATAAATCGAATTGCCTGGCAATTATTACATTACGCTATGTTTTGAACGCTTACTGAATATAGGATAAAAGGAAATAATCCGCAGCTTACGCTAAGAATACTTTTAATCTACTTGATATTATTTTCAATAAGTTGTTTTTATTAATATCATCTCCTATAATTAATGTAAATAATCTCCCGTTTATATTTATCCCTTCTGAGTAAGAATATATTATAATTCCCTTATCCTTGCCTGTAACATATAATACATCATGAAATAGTAAGAATATTTTTTGTATATTAACATTAGATTTAATGTTATAATATCTTGAATATACTTCCGCCTTTATTCCTAATCTTTGGGGTATAAATTAAATATATGTTGACAACGAAAATCTACCATTAATCTCTAAAATGGGTATAATTCCTCTCTCTTTTGTAATAATTGCATCAATGCTCGCCATACCCCAGTATCCTTGTTTATATAGTACATTTGCTACCGTTTCTGCTACTGTTTGAAAGTATGTTCTCTGCTTACCGGTTAATTGATTATTTTTTCCTAATCCATCACATCCTACATAGATAGAATTGTTAACAATCTGATTTTTAGGTTCTATATAGTAAGACGTCCCATCACTTTTTATAAATATCTGGTAATTGATGTCTAGAATAGTGTCATACCATTTTTCTATAATCAACTCAAAATTATTAATTTTTTTGCCCTTTAATATTCTCAAAAAAAACTTAAATTCACGCTCATTATTAACAACAAGTAATCCTTTTCCTGAAGCACCGTAAGGTTCTTTTATAACAAGTTTATTTATTATTTGACCATTAATCAATTTATTATATGCAGTTAATACTTCTTCAATATTATTACATATATAACCTTCAGTCATATTTAATCCTGCTAATTGTGAAATCTGACGTGCTGTACACTTATTATTTACCCAAGATATTATTTTACTATTAGTTCCGTATAGCTTTCCGTTAACGGCTTCAGCAATATCCTCTTCATATTTTGTAATACAATATGGCATTAACCCTAATGAACTTTTACTCCCTGCCTCTTTTAAATACCGCATTACATAAGCATCATTCAATATTGCTTGCGATATGTCCAGTTGATTAGTGTCTTTAGGTATTATAATTTCAGGTAACGTAAAACCAATGCTTGTTAAATGATCACATAACAATTCTTCCGGCCGCTGCTGCAAAATAACAATATCTTTTTTTTTTGCTAATAACAAACACAATTGTTCAGTTCCTGCAATTGTTTCTTTCTCATATTTATTAGTCATATGCGGTAATAGTGTTTGACCTTGATTCCATATCTTTTCACAACCAATATTCATCCACCATACCTTTTTAGTGATACCTTCTTCACATTTTGGTTCAAATTTATCCAAATCTAACAAATCCATATAATCATTTCCCCATTACTAGAATTAAACAACATGTTCCTTTTCATCTGTTAAAACTTCACATGGCCTTGTGTGTGAAAGAAAATTAACCGGACTTGCAGATAACCCATAAGCTCCTGATTTAGGAAAAACAATAATATCTCCTTCACTACATTTAGGTAATATAATATTCTGTGATAGAATATCTGTTGGAGTACACAGTGGACCTACAATTGTTACTTTTTCTGATTCAACATTTTCATTCAGTGTATATATTGGTAAATTCTGTCTCAAAAACTTACCCAGCCCTGCAGTAGAGGCATAAAAATTAGAGCCTCCATCAACTATTGCATAATTCGTTCCCCGTGATTCCTTTTTATAGAGTACTTTTACAACATAGCTGCCACACTCTGCTACAATATATCTCCCGGATTCTGAAACATAACGTATCGTTTTACTGAATAAATGTTCATATTTGCTGAAAACTTCATTTAACCTTACTTTTAATTCATCCATATTAAGTTTAGTCTCTGTTTGAAAATATGGAATACCATAACCTCCGCCAAATCCAATAAACTCAATAGGTCTTCTTATATAATCCTGTACTGATTTTGCAATTAAAAAAGTATTTTCCATACTGCTGCTTATACTCTCAGCTTCCAATGCCTGCGTTCCATTATAAGTATAAACTCCTAATAATGCTATATTTGTTAACTCTAAAATATTTTGTAAATCGGGCAATAACTTTTCTTCATCTATTCCAAACGGCTTTGCTACACCGCTCATCTTTATTCTAGCGCTTTTATTACCCCTAATTGGATTAACCCGTATCGCTATACGTACTATCTTGTCATGTTTTAAAGCGATTTTATCCACAATCTTTGCTTCCTGTACAGACTCAATAACGATACAATACAGGTTTCTACTAATAGCCATCTCAAGTTCATCATATGTTTTACCTGGACCTACAAATATTACATTGTCTGCATTTACTTCGGCATTAATTACTTTTTTAAGCTCCCCGCCGGAAGCGATCTCCATACCCGCCACAGATAAGTTTATTGTCTGTAATAATTCTTCATTCGGATTTGCCTTAACTGAATAAAAAAGCTCTACTTGTTTTGGAAGTGTCTCTCTCAAAACTCTTATCTTTTCTTTTATTGTTTCAAGGCTATATATATACAGTGGGGTTTTATACTTATTTACAAGATGATGAATTGTAGCACTATTCATTTTTACTTCCTTTCCATTTGATCCGAAATTGATTCCACAATATTATTAATTGTCTTAAAGTTGTCTAAAACAAGGTAATCATAATCAAATTCAATATCCAGTTCGTCTTCTAATGCTACTAATAATTTAACAAAACTGAGAGAATCTAATCCTGCTTCATTTAAGATCTGAGCATCTTCAATAATCTCCTCCTTGTTCTCATCTCTCTCACTGCTAATAATCTCACGAACAATTCTTCTTACCATTTCTCTAAGATTTTCCATCACCATTATCCTTTTCTATTTATAAATTTATAGACAAATATCCGACTAATCATGGTATAACCGCTTTCCGCACTATAATATTTCTGCTTAACTTCTTTTATAATTATGTAAAATACTACAATTCATAATAATAGTCTGTTTCTCATTCCAAATATTAATCTTCTCATTAATACCATGTTTAAAATAACTGCCTTTTCTTTTACACCTTGCTAAAAACGTGAAAAACTTTCTTTAATATTTCCCTCACGTATATCTTTTAGCCACTTTTATCCTGCCGTTTATAAACATTACATCTATTTATAATATTGCCAAAATAAAATTCCAATATTTAGTAATTCATACATTATATATTACTTTAAATTCAATCAGTTGTCAACTAATATATTCCATTTTTCACTATAATTTGCCAATATTTATTTTTCACTCTTATTTAATACTTTATTATCTACGCATCCAACTATACCATTTTTAATAATAGAGTTATGCATAAACTCCTTTATCTTCCACACTGACTAATCCTGCAATTCCGCCATTTAAATATATGACATTAGGCATATTAGTCTGCATAATGCCTGTTTACATCTTATTTAAATTTTCTATTTCAGCGGCTATCATTTTTCCCGCCCATTCGCTTTGCTGCAAATCCTTATAGCCCCGATATTTACTTTCAATTTTCATTACAAGGTAAAGATACAAATTATACAGCATTCTTCTTATTTTAGCCTCGTCATCACAAATTAAATTTTCTTTGTAACCCATACAAAAATATTTCGAGTCAGATAAGTTTCCAAAATAATATTCCATCAGAGGATCTGCCCATAAAGCCCTTTCCAAATCAATAATCCCCGAAATTTTTCCCTCATTAATTATAACGTTTCCAGGCCATAAATCCCAATGAATAAGTTTCGGCTCTTTTACAGAATCGCAGGCAAAAAGGTATTTCCTAACAATATCATGTATCACAACATAAGGAAAAGGTAATTCGATATCTAAGGCGGCTCCATCATTTAGAATATCCGAAATCAGGATATAAAACGCTTCTCCCCACTCAGCGGACTGTTTTTGAGGCTGAATAAAATAACCAAATGCATTTCCCTTGATTTGGTTGATCTCCCAGTTATAAGAACCAATCTCCGTCTCTATCATCTTTTTCTGCTCCGAATTCAGTGAATTCATAAGATTCCGATAGTTTGTACCTTTCATTTTCTCCATAAAAAAATATTCCGAATCACATAGTTTCTTCGAATCATCATAAAGATATACAACTGGAACCGGAACAGTTGTATGTGTTTTAATCAATTGCAATGCTTCAACTTCTACACGCATAATATTTTTTTCATAGCTCAAAATGTTAGCTGTTTCTTTCGGAGCAATCTTCAAAACAACTTCATTTCCATCATATAACCGCAGGGAATAAGCCGCATTAAAATATCCCTCTTTGAGTTCTGTGAATTCCTTTACAATGTTTTTTTTACCAAATGCTTTTTCAGCCATTTTTATAATTTCATCTGAATTTTGTTTATTCTTTGTTAAACTTTTCATCTTGTTGTTCCCTCCTATTAAATATTTAACTCTTACATGTATGCCTTTGGCACGCATCAAAATCAAGAGGAAGAAAATCCAGTTTTACCTCTTACATCTTATATCGATTTATATCGATAAAAAGCTCTTCCTAATATAGCATTTTTCAGTATAAAACTTACCGAGTACGATCTACTGATGTTTTCTCCACAATTTTTTTAAATATCTCATTTTGCTGTTCCATAATGAAAGTACTTGATTGCAGCAAATCAACATTTCTTTTCACTTTTTCTTTAAAGCTATCCCGAAGTAATTTTGCACTAAATTTATTCCATTGGAATTTAATATCTTCAAGCGCAATCAGAATATCTTTAAAATCTGAAGCACTGCTAAACTCATGTTGTTTTATAATTTCACATATATAAGATAAATAAGTTTGTACTGAAGTGATTTTTAATGTATAAGAAGCTTCATAGCATTTTGACTGATATAGTT
>JAATEU010000064.1 GCA_015655565.1 Clostridiales bacterium | reverse complement strand
CATCAATTTTCTTGAAAAGGCTGATGAAGGTGAAATCCGGATAAATGATACCCAGGTAAGGTTTAAAAATGCCGGTAAAAAAGAAATACTTGATATCAGGAAGAAAAC
The DNA here is from genome assembly GCA_015655565.1 of Clostridiales bacterium. Taxonomy (GTDB): domain Bacteria; phylum Bacillota; class Clostridia; order Lachnospirales; family Lachnospiraceae; genus Anaerocolumna. Next base: position 2,776 of record JAATEU010000064.1, on the reverse strand, counting down.
TGCTTTTGTTTTCCAAAATTATAATCTTTTTAATAATAAGACCGCATTGGAAAATGTTACGGAAGGGCTTATTATTGCCCGGAAAGTGCCTAAAAAAGAAGCGGAAGAGAGAGCAAAGGAAGCACTTAACAAAGTTGGTTTATCATTAAAGTATGATTCCTACCCCAGCCAGTTATCGGGCGGGCAGCAGCAGCGTGTGGGAATAGCCAGGGCCCTTGTGTTAAATCCGGAAGTTATTTTATTTGATGAGCCTACATCCGCTTTAGATCCGGAGTTGATCGGAGAGGCCTTGGAAGTTATCAAAAAAGTTGCAAAAGAAGGTATTACAATGATTGTAGTGACCCATGAAATGTCATTTGCATCCGATGTGGCAAATCATATAATATTTATGGATGATGGAGTTATTGTAGAGGAAGGACCTCCCAATGAGATATTTGCACATCCAAAAGAGGAGCGTACAAAGCAATTTTTAAAGAGGATCCTTCCGGAAGCAGTATATTATATTTAACTTATCAACTGTCAGAAGTACGCTGATTGCAGGAATACAGTTATATGCAGAAAAATTCATTTACAGCTGTTATAAGGTTTTTGCACTTGAACTCAATTAACCAGGAAAGAAGGGAAGATACGACAATGGGGGAAAAGACAACCAAAATCAAAAGAACAAATAAAACATGTGAGATGATACTACCCTGGATATTACCCATATTTTTAATTTTGGCATGGTATATGGCGACTGCCGTACCAACTTCAAATACTATTTTTCCTTCTCCGATGAAAGTAGTTTCCAGGGCGGCTGCCATGATTTCCAATGGCCAATTGGCAGAATACACCTGGGTAAGTTCGAAACGTGCATTAACGGGACTTTTTATCGGCGGAGGAATTGGTTTTCTGTTAGGTCTTTTAAACGGGGTATTTAAAAGGGCTGATGTTTGTTTAAATACAACACTGCAAATGTTAAGAACCATTCCTGTCCTGGCATTAATATCACTTATGATTATATGGTTTGGCATTGGAGAAAAAGTTAAAATTATTATGGTAGCCTTCGGTGTATTCTTTCCTGTTTATATTAATACTTACCATGGGATTAAGTCAATTGATAAAGGGTTGATTGAAATGGGAGAAATATATGGCTTAAGCAGTTTTACTTTATTTAAAGAAATTATATTTCCAGGGGCTTTATCATCCATATTAGTTGGCGTCCGGCTTTCATTGGGAACAATGTGGCTGGTTTTAATTGCAGCGGAAACAATTGCAGCAGATGCCGGGATCGGTTATATGGCCATGACGGCAAGGGAATTAATGCAAATGGATAAGGTAGTATTAAGTATTCTTATCTATGCATTATTGGGCAAATTATCGGATGTAATTGCAACAGCACTGGAACGAAGATTATTAAGTTGGAGAAATGTTTAGAAATTCAGGATTGCTGTAAGAAACAGTATTATTTTACTTTTTATTGGAAAGAGGTGAAGCGAATGTGCGAAACGGAAAAAGGGTACAGGATTGAAATTAAAAATCTTTATAAAAACTTTGGCAATCTGGAAATATTAAAGGATTTTAACATCACAATTGAGGCAGGTGAATTTGTGGCAATTGTAGGCCGCAGCGGCTGCGGCAAAAGCACTTTGCTGCGTATGATATCCGGACTTGACGGTTTTGGTTACGGCAGTCTTAAGCTGGACGGAAAAGAAGTGACCGGTAATAACCGCAATATAAGATTCCTATTCCAGGAAGCAAGGCTGCTTCCCTGGAGAAGTGTAATAAAAAATGTAATCATTGGAACGCCGGACAAAAATGAAGCTACTGCTGCACAGTCTTTAGAAAGGGTTGGTCTTATTGACAGAAAGTATGCATGGCCCAATATACTTTCCGGAGGGCAGAAACAGCGGGTTTCTCTTGCAAGGGCACTTGCCGGAAAGCCCAAGGTCCTGCTTCTGGATGAACCTTTGGGTGCACTTGATGCACTTACAAGGCTTGATATGCAGGACTTAATTGAAAAACTCTGGCTGGAACAGGGATTTACTGCAGTTCTTGTTACCCATGATGTAAGTGAAGCCGTCAGGTTGGCAAACAGGGTAATTTTAATGGATGAAAAAAGTATTGCCATGGATTTAAAGATTACCTTACCCCGGCCCCGGTTAAAAGATAATGATGCCAATTATTTTGAACAATATATCTTAAATAAAGTCATGCAAAAGGAAAATGGAAACGAAGAATTTAAGAACCGTAAGATTGAATATACCATATAGAAGGGGGGAAAATCAGAATTATGCTTACAATTAAAACACCGGCGGAGTATATCAATGCACCGGATATTATAGGCGATTCGGGTAAATACATAAAAAAGTATGGCAGTAAGGCAGTCATAATAGGAAGCAGGACTTCTCTTAAGGTTGTAAGTGATGCATTTTATAACGGACTGAAGGAAAACGGGATAGAGTTTGAGGCTGTTGAATTCAGCGGTTATCCGACGAAAGAAATTATAAATCTTTATTCCCGGAAAGCGGCCGGATTTACCGCTGATATTATAATTGCCATAGGCGGAGGCAAAGTCCATGATATTGCTAAAGCGGTTGGAACAAAAACAAAGCATCCTGTGATTTCAATTCCTACGATTGCCGCCACTTGTGCTTCCTGGGCGGCCTGTTCCATTATTTATAAGGAAGACGGAGATTTTGATACAGTGTTCTTGAATGAATGGCCTCCCAGATTAATAATTGCAGACACCAGAATAATTGCAACGGCACCTTCCAGATATATGAATGCGGGCATT